>CAWKAL010000046.1:0-14936 GCA_963847575.1 uncultured Gammaproteobacteria bacterium | reverse complement strand
ACTTTGTACGGTACCGGCAGCTGCAGCCTTAGGCCGGATATGGAAACCGTGTTCCAGGTGGGGTTTGGTGACTGATATATTGATAGCATAGTGCAGGCGCTGAATGCACTACGACTATGGCGCAAGCGTCATGATTAAACAGGGTTGCTTATTTGAGCGTATAGCTTGTTTAATTCGTTTGTCTTGTTTTTAATTTTATCGAAGTCTTCGTTTGCCAGTGGTGCTTCAATATCGGTTGCCAGCTGTGTTACCAGCGGAAAACCAAGGCTGCCACCGACACCTTTTAACTGGTGAAAAATATCTTTGAGTGACTCAATGTCATGCTTCGCCAGTGCGGTATTAATCTCTTTTAAGGTGCCCGGCAGTCCATCAATAAATTTTTCAACCAGGCGCTTACCTCGATCTGTTTCGAGAATTGAAGGGTATGTCTTAGAGGTGTTCGCAGTTTTTGATATTTTGGTCAGTGCTGCATCACCAGGGTCCGCAATTTCAGTGTGGGGGCTTTCTCCGGTAGACAGGTAAGCGCTGAGTGTCATCAACAAGTCGTTTATGACAACTGGCTTGGTCAGGATCTGGGTGAATCCCAGTGCTTTGTATTCTTCAACCTGCTGAGTGAGAGCGTCTGCGGTCAGTGCAATAACCGGTTTATTATAATGATTGTCACGCAAGGATTTAACGGCTTCTTTACCGTTCAATACCGGCATGTGTATATCCATCAGCACTGCGTCATAATCACCGCTGAGTGCAAGCTCGACGCCTGCCTTGCCATTTTCTGCGGTGGTAACATCGATGCCATAATCTTCAAGATACGCCTTGATCAGCTGGCAAATCTCCACAGTGTCTTCTATCAGCAGTACAGCGCCGGATAAGCTGATGTTCTCGCGTGGTTTGACATACTGGTAGGACATGTTCGTTGCAGAGTCATTTTCATATATCAGTTTCTGTTCGCGTTCAAAACCAGCGTCGATGCGGAAGGTGAAAATGCTGCCCAGGCCTTCTGTGCTTTTTGCGGTGATATTGCCACCCATGAGTTCGCACAGGCGCCTGGAGATGGCCAGACCAAGCCCGGTGCCACCGTATTTTTTACTGGTATCCTGGTTGCCCTGGGTGTAGGGCCTGAAGAGACGGTTGAGAACATTCTCAGACATGCCTATGCCCGTATCCTTGACAGTTATCACCAGCTGATTTTTGTCCTGATCAAATGCTACGCACAGGGTGATGATACCGTTATTTGTAAAACGTAAGGCGTTGCTGCACAGGTTTAACAGGATTTGCTTGGTGCGTGTGGCGTCATTGTTTATGTATTCAGGAACCGGGAACATGTATTCAACTTTTATTTGAGTCGATTGTTCCATCGCCTTGTCTTCTAATAAACTCACCGTGTGACTTATCAGCGTGATAATCGAAAATTGTTCGGCTTGCATTTCGAGTTTGTTGGCCTCGATTTTGGAGAAGTCGAGGATGTCGTTTATCAGGCTGAGCAAGTGATTGCTGCTATGCAACACGATATCCAGCATTTTATATTTTTCATCTTCGGATTTGATGTTCTTGTAGCGAAGACGTTCTGTGTAGCCAATGATAGATGAAAGCGGGGTGCGAATTTCGTGGCTCATATTTGCCAGGAAGGTGCTTTTTTGCTGGCTGGCTGCCAGCGCTTCTTCGCGGTTTCGTATTTCAAAAATGAGTTCCTGGTTTGTATCAAGCAGTTTTTTCTGCTGAAGCTCAAGATTATCCAGCATCTGGTTGGAGAAACGTGCCAGTTCACCGAACTCGTCTGCGCGCGCTTCATCAAAACGCAGATTTTTTGCGCCTCGGGATAACTCATGTGTTAGATCGACAAATCGGCGCATGGGATTGTGAATCACCTTGCGCGTCACCAGGAATATAAACAGGCCGAATATGATGGCGCCAGCCAGTATACTGCTACCGAGCAGGACACGATCGATAATCAGGCTCCTTCGCAGGTTCTTATGCGCAATAGTGATCGTTACGGGCTGGTCTGCGGCGCTCGCAAGGTGGGTTGCGGGAAACTGGTAGCCGGACGATGAAAGCTGGCCGACCGCAATGGTCAGCGCTGCTGACGTTACAGAGACGTATTCGACGTCGCTGTGGTCGATTAAATTTTGCAATGTATTGATTATTTCTGATTCTTTTTGCTGCTTATTTATGCCTGATTCTATCGCGTAGATCAGCTGCTGGTTGTTCCACAAATACTCTTTTAAGATCTGGTTCTCATGCGACACCATAAGCGGCACTGTAATCGCGAAAGCCGCAACCATTACACTCCATAAAATTATTGCAGTGAGTTTGACTGCAATGCTGCCATTCCAGTTTTGCGTCCAGTCACTGGTATACGTTGTATTTTCAGGCTCCACTAACGCATTCCTGTATATCTCAGGAACATGACCATAGGGCATATGTTTGTAATGCCTGCGAGTGCCAGTGCAGTAGCTACAAACCAGGGTATGAACTCGATGTAATCAATTGTGATGATGTATGGCAGGCAAACAAAAACCAGCACAGCAACGCGCAGGAAACGCTCGGCTTCGATGCTGCCCAGCAGGCGGTTATTGGGTGGCGGCGTCTGCAGCGCCTGTTTGTAGTTTTTGCCATAGCGTAAACGCGTGACAATTATGGGTATGCGCCAGTTGGTGATAGCTTCAAATGCTACTATACCAAGCACTACATATACCGGTACCTGGGTTTCAAGTACGGCTGACAGCGTCAGTGCGGTAAATAGCATTGCGCCAAGAATCAATCTAAATAAACGTTCACTCATGCGCCCCACCAGATGCATAACATTCCTCTTTATGAGGATAGGTGTCTAATTCAAAAAAGTCCAAGCATCAGCCGGTCGTTGCCTGGCAATTGCTATAGTCATACATAAGTATGACTATCAAGCTGGATATCATTATTTTTCTGGTCTGAATCAGGAAGATTCATGCAATAATAATTCACCCGGTTGTTGCTGATTTATCTCAATGCAACGACCATGTCTGACGATGGATGACTGGGCCATTGATTTCTGGTGCATCAGGCCCTATTAAACGTATCAAATGCTTATATATGTTGTCAGGTGTTGTTGACTATGAATGATTATTCGAAATTTCTAAAAGATGTTGAAGCCTTGAATGAGAAATATGCTTCGATTTATCTAAACTGCGAGCTTGAATCGCTGGTCATGCCATTCTGGTCATGGGAGGAGATCCAGGAGAGCTTGAAATTGCGCGACGACTGGGAGGTGGATGAGTCGCTTATACCGTTTTACGGCGACTGGCATGATCTTTTTTGCCTGAACCAGGACACCGGCGAAATAATTGCATTGAATGATGATCGACAGGAAATATGTAAATGGTCTTCGATCAAAGATTTTACAAGCTGCCTGTCTGAGCAGGAAATTGTCTATGACGATACAGTGGATTTTGTGAATCCTTCTTTTTCTACGGATTTTCCCGAAACCGGTAACGGCTCAAAGCTTAAACATTGAGGAAACCCTGAAGAATTCAGAGTTTCATTCAATAAAAACTGCAGGAGCCAGTGACGTGCTGAGCGCGTTGTCACTAACCCCTGCAGACCACCATTTGCTACCTGACTGCTTACTTGGCAGCTGGCGCAGCTGGTGCAGCTGGCGCTGCAGGCGCAGCGGGAGCTGGTGGTGGTGGTGGCGGTGCATAGCCGTATGGGCCGTAGCCATAAGGCCTGTAACCGTAGGGGCCTCGACCGCCATAGTAGCCATCATCATAACGGTTGTAACCATAACCGCTACCGCGGTAGCGGTTATTGCCATAACCACGGCCTGAACCACGACCCGAGCCACGACCGCTCATGCCAAAGGAGAAGTCGCCGTCGAAATCGCCGGAGCCATCACCATAGCCGTCGCCATAACCATCGCCGTAGCCATAGCCATCGCCTCTCCAGTCGTTACGACCATAACCGTCATCACCCCACCAGGCATTAGCTGTTGTAGACAAAGACAAAATTGCTGCTGTGATCAGTACTTTAAGTTTCATTTTTTCAACCCTCTCTAGTTGAAGTGATATATACAGTTGCCGGGCGCTAACCGACCCACGGCTGGCCATTCATTCAGCGATAGCTACAGAACACGCATAAACAAAATATAAACGCTTCAACATTTGCGTTAAACCGTCCGATAAGCATTTTCGAAAAAAACGCGCCAGATGTCTTTGATCGAAATCAACAAATTAAAATCTTGAGCAGGATCCAGATCATGCTTCGAGGTGATCGCTCAGGCGTATAAGCAATTATGTATTTCACCAACGGGTAATATTTCGCAGCACGCACAGGTCAGTCACGCCGCAGGTAAACACCGGTGGGCAGGCTAGAAACGCGACCGGCATGGCGACAGTAGCCGGGGCTGTGGTAGTACGACCAGCACTATTTGTCGAGGCGGGTGGTTTACCCGGGTTTGCCTGGGGATGATCTCAATGCTGCCGCATAGGCCTTGCTGGCCCAGCGGATCATGCTGTCCTGGTTTTCCAGGCTGTCTTCAGGCGCCTGAAAATAAGACAGCGAACAGGGCTTGCCTTTTTTGTAGTAGGTAAAGGCTTCCAGGCCGCTGGCGGTAAATTGACTGACCGACTCACTGTCCGCCTTGAGGTACAGGGTGTTATCTGCAATCAGCGCAAACATCAGGCCATCCAGAAAAATGCCGTGGCCGCCGAACATCTGCTTTGCATATACCGGCCCCAGCGACTGCATAAGATCGACAATATAGCGGGCAAACTCATTTTGTGTTTTTGATGCTGGCATGGATGCGGTGTTTACATATCAATGGCAACCGGGTGTCATTTTTTACGGAATACGGCATTTCGCTGAGGGCTTTAGGCTATCATTAATACCTGTCGCCTGATGTGTAATCCAGCGAATAATATTCACACTGCAAATGTCGTAGCGGGTTGTATCTGTGCAGTGCCTGCGGCTCAGCAGATAAAATTCTGACGGAACCAGGTGGCGCACCGGGACACCCGAGATGTTTGTAACAGATTGAATTGAAAGTAAATATTTGTAAGATCTGCGGGTAAAATATAGTATCCGGCTAATCATTTTTCTATTTTTTTATGGTTGTCATATATGTGTGGAATTGTTGGCGCAGTCGCCGAACGTAATGTCACTCCCATTCTGCTGGAAGGGCTGCGTCGCCTCGAATACCGCGGTTACGATTCAGCCGGTATCGCGGTCATTGATGAATCTGCCTGTCTTGACCGTCTGCGCCGCGTTGGTAAGGTGCAGGCGCTGTCGGATGCGCTCGACACTTCGCCGATCAAGGGGTTCTACGGCGTCGCGCATACACGCTGGGCAACCCACGGTGGCCCGAGCGAGACGAATGCACATCCGCATATCTGCAACGACAAGGTGGCCATTGTCCACAACGGCATTATCGAAAATCATGCCACGCTGCGCCAGCACCAGCGCGATGCCGGCTTTCGATTTACCTCTGAAACCGACACCGAGGTGGCTGCACACCAGATTGAGCATTACCTGAAACTACACGGTGATCTGTTACAGGCTGTCACCCACGCTGTCGCCGATTTTGACGGCGCCTATGCACTGGGCGTGATCGCCACGTCCGAACCGGGACGGCTGGTGGCTACGCGCAAAGGCAGTCCACTGGTGATCGGTGTCGGCTTTGGTGAGCATTTCATCGCCTCCGATGCGAGCGCGCTGCTGCCGGTGACGCGTCGATTTATCTACCTCGAAGAAGGTGACATTGCGGATATCCGCCGCAATTCACTGACGATCTACAACCATGAGGGTGAGGTAGTCGAACGCGACATCCGCGAAACTGAACTCAATGCTGATGCCACCGCAAAGGGTGAATACCGGCATTACATGCTGAAGGAAATCTACGAGCAGCCCACCTGCCTGATCGACGTACTCGAGGGCAGGGTGTACGAAGGCCGCCTGCTGGATTCGGTATTCGGCCCCGAGGCTGAGGCCATTCTCGCGAGTACGCGTAGTGTACAGATCATCGCCTGCGGCACCAGCTACCACGCCGGGCTGGTGGCGAAGTACTGGCTGGAGGCGCTGGCCGGGATTCCCTGCCGGGTAGAAGTCGCCAGCGAATACCGTTACCGCAAAACCGTGCTGCTGGATAACACCCTTGTGGTGACCGTTTCGCAGTCCGGCGAAACCGCCGATACCCTGGCCGCCCTGCGCGGTGTCAAACAGAAAACCCAGTCCACCCTGAGCATATGCAATGTGCCGGAAAGCTCGCTGGTGCGCGAAAGCGCACTCAGGCTGATGACCCGTGCCGGCCCCGAGATCGGCGTGGCGTCGACCAAGGCGTTTACCAGCCAGCTGCTGTCACTGATGTTGCTGGTGCTGGCACTGGCACGGCGCAATGGCATGGCGGACGCGCAGGTACAGCATATCCTGCAACAGGCCCTGACCCTGCCGGCATTGATCGACACGGTATTACAACATCACGAAGTCATTGATCAGTGGGCAGAAGACTTCGTCGATCTGAAGAACGCGATTTTTATCGGTCGCGGCCTGCTCTACCCGATAGCGCTCGAAGGCGCGCTCAAGCTCAAGGAAATTTCCTACATCCATGCCGATGCCTATGCCGCCGGCGAGCTCAAGCACGGCCCGATCGCGCTCATCGACCAGGATATGCCGACGATTGCGATCGCCTGCATGGACGGCCACGAGGGCAAGATCAAATCCAACATCCAGGAAATCCTCGCGCGTAACGGCAAGGTCTACCTGTTCGCCGATGAGCGCCTGGCGCTGGACGATCTCGACAACACCTGCCAGGTGATCCGGCTGCCGGCAATCGATGCCGAGCTGGCACCAATTCTGTACGCCGTGCCGTTACAGTTACTGTCGTACTATGTCGCCGTTGGCAAGGGCACCGACGTTGACCAGCCGCGTAACCTGGCGAAATCGGTGACGGTTGAATAAATCGCGAGCTGTAGCGGCCTTCTAGCAGCACAAATCCACCTAAGTCATTGTCGGGAAAGGCTTGGTCAGCGCCCGCTGGCCTGGTCCTGCTGGCCAGCGCGGCCATCGTCTGGGTGATATCTGCGCTGCAATCATGCTAATCTTGCGCCTTGTATAACCGCCCCAGGACACCATGCGCCGCAAGCTGTATATCAAGACATTCGGCTGTCAGATGAATGAATACGATTCTTCCCGCATCGCCGATGTGCTTGCACAATCCCACGATCTTGAACTGACCAGTACATCCCGAAGACGCCGATGTCCTGCTGCTCAATACCTGTTCGATTCGGGAAAAAGCCCAGGAAAAAGTGTTCTCGCAACTCGGCCACTGGAAAACCTGGAAACAGCACAAGCCCGACCTGGTGATCGGTGTCGGCGGCTGTGTTGCCAGCCAGGAAGGTGCGGCGATTCAACAACGTGCGCCTTATGTCGACATGGTGTTCGGCCCGCAGACAATTCATCGTCTGCCGGACATGCTGCGTCGTGTGAGTGACACGGCCACCCAGGGTCACACTAAAGTCGTCGACATCAGTTTCCCCGAAATCGAAAAATTCGACTGCCTGCCCGAACCCAGTGTAAAAGGACCGAGCGCATTCGTGTCCATCATGGAAGGCTGCAGCAAGTACTGTACTTTTTGTGTCGTGCCTTATACCCGTGGTGAAGAAGTCAGCCGGCCGTTTGATGATGTGCTCGCCGAAGTCGCCAGTCTTGCCGCGCGCGGGGTGCGCGAAGTGAACCTGCTGGGGCAGAACGTGAATGCGTATAACGGCGCGATGGACGGTGAGCAGGAAACCGCCGACCTTGCACTGCTGATTCATTATGTCGCCGCGATCGACGGCATCGACCGGATTCGGTTTACCACTTCGCACCCGGTGGAATTTAACGACCGGCTGATCGATGTTTACGCCGAAGTCCCCGAACTGGTCAGTTTTTTACACCTGCCGGTGCAGAGCGGTTCCGACCGTGTGCTGGCAGCGATGAAGCGCGGCCATAGTGCGGATGAATACCGTGACAAAATTAAACGCCTGCGCGAAGTGCGCCCGGGTATTTCAATTTCGTCCGATTTCATCATCGGTTTTCCGGGTGAAACCGATGAAGATTTTTTCGCCACCATGCAGTTGATCGATGATATCGGTTTTGACCAGTCATTCAGTTTCATTTACAGCGCACGTCCCGGTACGCCCGCGGCCGAGATGATAGATGACACCACCTTGCTGATTAAAAAACACCGGCTCTCAATTCTGCAGGATGTGATTGCAAAAAATTCAGCGGCCATCAGCACTGCCATGGTCGGTAGTGTGCAGCGCATCCTGGTCGAAGGGCCTTCGCGCAAAACCCTCGAACACAAAAGCGCGCCGCAAATGACCGGTCGCACCGAGAACAATCGTAAAGTTAACTTTGACGGCAGTGAAAGCCTCATCGGCCAGTTTGTCGATGTGCGCATTACTGATTTATGGAGTAATTCATTCCAGGGCGAACTTGTGTCAGTCGTTGATAACGCACCCGCACGCACGCTAAACACCCCCCGCACTGCAGGCGAGGCCAGGACCGCCTGATGTCAAAAGGCCTGAGTTTTGAATTACAGCCGGAAGACAATGCGCGGCTGGCAAACCTGTGCGGACAGTTCAACCAGCATTTGCACCAGCTCGAACATTTTTTCGGTGTTGGCATTGACTGTCGCGGCAACCAGTTCGAGATTCATGCTAATAACGGCAACGCACAGGCGGTGATGGATGCTGTTAAAGCGCTGTATGCATATACCGAAGAAGAAATTCTCACGCCATCATCGGTGCAGTTATTTCTGAGTGAAGTCGGTGGCGATGATGCCAGCGCCGATGACGCCGGGGCAGATGTCAAAATTGAAAAGTCAGATGCTGATATCGACGACTGGGGGGTGAAAACCCGCAAAGGCACCATACGCGGACGCGGCAAACATCAGAAAGCCTATCTCAAACAAATCCAGAACAATGATCTGACCCTGGGCGTCGGTCCTGCCGGCACCGGTAAAACCTATCTTGCCGTGGCCTGTGCAGTGAATGCGCTGGAAAACGACGATGTCGAGCGCCTGATCCTGGTGCGGCCCGCGGTCGAAGCCGGTGAGCGCCTCGGGTTTTTGCCCGGCGACCTGGCGCAAAAAATCGATCCTTATCTAAGGCCGATGTACGACGCGCTTTTCGACATGATGGGCACCGACAAGGTGGCCAAGCTGATCGAGCGCAACATTATCGAGATTGCGCCACTGGCGTACATGCGCGGGCGCACGCTGAATGATGCGTTTATTATTCTTGATGAAGCCCAGAACACCACCGTCGACCAGATGAAAATGTTTTTAACCCGCATTGGTTTTGGTTCGCGCGCCGTTGTCACCGGCGATGTCACCCAGGTAGACTTGCCGCGTGAGAAAATTTCCGGCCTGCGCCATGCCATGCACCTGCTCGAAAATATCGAAAGCATTGGTATCACCCAGTTCGATGTGCGTGATGTTGTGCGCCATCCGCTGGTGAAAAAAATTGTCGATGCCTATGAAAAGGCAGAAGGCAGTTGAGCGTGGCCCTGGACGTTGATTTTTCTGTTTCCGAGTCAGCCGCCGCTGAAGACGATGAGGTGCCGCCGTGTCCGCCTTCAGATTTAATACGCAACTGGGCACAACAGGCTTTCCTGGCTGATACTGATCGCGCTGCCAGTGTGCAGGTAGTCAGTGAAGCAGAAATGCAAAAGCTCAATCGCGACTGGCGCGGCAAGGACTATGCAACCAATGTGCTGTCCTTTCCGATGCAGCTGGACGACACTTTCGATGTCTCGCTGCTTAATGATGATGAAACTGCACAGGCCACCCCGTTGGGTGATATTGCATTATGCGCCGGTGTGATTAACCGCGAAGCCGGCGAACAGCACAAGCCTGTAGAAGCGCACTGGGCGCACATGGTGGTGCACGGCATGTTGCATTTGCAGGGCTATGACCATATCGATGACCAGGATGCTGACGAAATGGAAGCGCTGGAAATAAAAATCCTTCAAACACTGGGTTATGAAAACCCGTATCACACATCACATCAATGAAACTCAAAAACAAACAGGGCACGTGGTTTTCCGTCTGGTTAAAAAACCTTTTTTCCGGTGAGCTTGACGAACGCGCGCACCTGTTAAGCCAGTTGCGGGAAGCGCAGGGCAGAGGTGTGCTTGATGCAGATGCGCTGTCAATGATCGAAGGCGTGTTCCAGGTATCTGAGTTGCGTGTGCGCGACATCATGGTGCCGCGGTCGCATATGGTGATTTTGCAGGGTGATGCCAGCGTAAAAGAAATGTTGCCGGTGATTGTTAATTCCGGGCACTCGCGTTTCCCGGTAATTGATGAAGGCCTGGATGATGTTGTCGGCATATTGCTGGCGAAGGACCTGATTCCCTACGCGGATGAAAGCTGCGGTGAAAAATTCGAGCTGAAAGATATATTGCGTACTGCAGTGTTTGTTCCGGAAAGTAAACGGTTAAATGTTTTGCTGAAAGACTTCCGCACATCGCGTTATCACATGGCCATGGTAGTCGATGAATACGGCGGTATTTCAGGGCTGGTCACGATTGAAGATGTGCTTGAACAGATCGTGGGCGATATCGATGATGAGCATGATGCTGCTGATGTAATCAATATCCGTCGACACGGTTACCATCGGTATTCAGTTCGCGGGCTCACACCCATCGATGAGTTCAATACATTTTTTAATTCCGGTTTCAGTGACGAGCAGTTTGACACCATCGCAGGACTGGTAACCAGTGCCCTGGGCCATTTGCCCGAACGTGGTGAAGAAGTCGCGATCGAAAACTTTCAATTCAAGATCATCAGCGCCAATTCACGCCGCATCAATAACCTGCAGGTGACGCTGTTGCCAAAAGCAACTGATCAGAGTGCCGCGGCCTGATCCGTGTTAAACCGATCCAGCATTAACGTCTTATGTTCAGCTTGAATCTACACCAGAATCGTCGCCTGAATTATTTAGTGAGCCTGTTCGTTGGTGGCTTGACGGTGTTCGGGTATGCGCCGTTTAACCAGGGCTGGCTGGTGTTTCTGTGTCTTGCCTGGCTGTTGCTGCAATGGCGTGATGCGTCAGCAAAACAGGCGCTGTTGCATGGCTGGTTGTTTGGTGTGGGCATGCAGGCGGCCGGTGTCAGCTGGATTTATGTCAGCCTGCATTACCACGGTGCGACGCCAACGCCGTTTGCTGTGCTGCTGATTGTGCTGTTATCCATGTATCTTGCACTCTATCCTGCGCTCGGCGGTTTCCTGGTGGCGCGTTTTTGCAGGCAAGGCCAGGTATCAAAACTACTGCTGTTGTTCCCGGCGGCATGGGCACTCACCGAATGGTTGCAGGGCATTGTCATGACGGGTTTTGGCTGGATGCAAATCGGCTACACCCAGATCGATTTACCACTGGCAGGTTATGCGCCGCTTATCGGTGCCCAGGGCATCGGGCTGCTGGTGATGCTGAGTGCGGGCGCGCTGGTGTTGATGCTCGATAAAGCCGGGTACCGCAATCCACGTTTCTGGAAAACCACGGCTGTTATGGTAGCCGTGGTCTGGCTAGGCGGATTCGGCTTAAAACAGGTCCACTGGACCCAGCCTGAAGGCGAGGCGATATCGGTTGCGCTGGTGCAGGGCAACATCGCGCAAAAACTCAAATGGCAGCGCGACATGCACGACAGCACAATGCTGCTGTATCGTGATCTTAGTGTGCAGGGCGAACCCGTTGACCTTGTTATCTGGCCGGAAACAGCGGTGCCGGATTATCAGCACAGGGTGCAGGCTTACCTGCAAGGCCTGCGCGATGATTTAAAACCTGCCGGCAGTGATTTACTGCTCGGTATTTTTATCAAGAATACAGAAACCGGTCGTTATTTTAACGCGGTGCAAAATTTGAACGGTGATGCTTATCTCAAGCGACATCTCGTGCCGCTGGGTGAATATATACCGTTGCGTTTTATGGTTTCGTTTTTCAACCGCTGGGTGGATATTCCGATGTCGGACATCGAAGCTGGCAGTCGTGAGCAGCCGTTGTTGCAGGCGGCGGGACAGCCACTGGGTGTCAGCATCTGTTTTGAAGACGTGTTTTCGCGTGATGTGCGGCGGGATCTGCCGGAAGCGCGTTTGCTGGTCAATTTCAGTAACGATGCCTGGTTTGAAGACTCGCACGAACCCCACCAGCACCATGCCATTGCGCGTATGCGCGCGCTGGAAACCGGGCGTTACATGTTACGCGCAACCAATACCGGTATCAGCGCGGTGATAAATGACCAGGGTGATGTGATGGCGATATCGCCGCAATTTGAAACCCATGTTCTGCGCGCCATGGCGCAGCCGATGACTGGCGCCACCCCCTACGTGATCTGGGGGGATGTGCTGGTGCTGCTGTTTTCAGTTGCGGTGCTTGGCTGGGCGGCCACGCGCCGGGGCCAGTGATCGTTATTGCTCGTCGCAGTCGCTACGACTTTCTGCGCGCTGGAATGTTGTATTACCACATTTCGAGCAGGCTTCAATATGCGCGGTGGTTAAAAACGGGGTGCACTTACCGCAGCGGTACCTCAAAAAGGCACGAAAGAGACTAGTAAAGCTTCAGTCAAGATATAAGGAGCTGATTGTGGCAGGCAGGGCTGATAGTCGAGCGGGAACCGGTGGTTATTACAGTGATAGCTCATGGGGAACTTCGCCTGGCAGCACACGCAGCTATCGTGACGCAAGCACCGCCGGCAGAAGCTCATCTTCGTCATATACTTCTAGTCCATCGACCGGGAGAGCTCAGTCTCCATCTCCGTCTCCAAGCCCTAGTGCATCTACCAGCGAAGACGATGCTCAATCCTTTAGTAGGACAGAAGGCTTTGGTTCGTTTGGACGAAGGGGAGGCCGTGGAACTAGTCGAGGCCGCAGACGAAGCAGAGGAGCCGATTCACAAACTTCTACTCCATCTCCATCTCCATCTCCGGCCGCGACACCAGCAAGTGAAAGGCCCAGCCCATCGTACACCTCAACACCAAGAACATCCGCTCCTCGATCGTATCGGCCATCGCCCGCTCCTGCTCCTTCCTCTCGACCATCAACATCTACTTCACCCCGAAGATCATCCTCTATTACTCAGAATAAAGAGTGGTCTCCTCCTGTCCCTCCTCATCGCCGAACTGGACCAGATCCGCGACAAGTTGCCGACGATAAGAAACGATTGCGTGACATACAGGTTGACGATGAGTTTGACAAGCTCAAGAAGGAGTTAGGTTTGTGAGACCTAATAGCATTCTTGTCACTACGAGAAGTGCTACGTAGGAAGGCGGAAAGTACTATCACTAGAAATAAACATGCTAAACCAAAGCTGACTGTTCTGGTAAGTCAAAATCTGCTATTCTTAAACGTACTACACTACGTTAATGAATCGCCATGAAACTATGAATGGTATTTACAGTGGATCAGGAAACCAGGAATAAGAGGTAGTACTGCCTTCGCTCTGGTAATTGTCGGAGTCATACCCAGCGCCAAAGGCGGATTCTAGAGCGAGGAAGGTTGCAATATCGTTGTGTCTGGAGTCGTGTTGGTCTTCTTGCTGCTGCTGCTGCTGCTGAACATGAGTATTGTTATTCATGTTACTGAAGTTGTTATTCTGTGAACCTTGGGGCTCATCTTGTTGTTGAATATGCTCGACCGAAAACAGGTTGGGAACGGGCATGGAGACGATCTGCTTGTAGAGCTGCTGATCTAGTTCAGTTGACGAGCTTGTGGTGGAATGCTCAGAGGAGCTATTCAATGAATTCAGAGAGGAGGGGAGAGGAGTAACGAAGGCAGGCGAGTGGTTACTATTACTGGAATGAAGTGATAGGAAATTTGGATCGACAGGAACAGCTCTCTGAAGAGCATTGCAAATGCCTGGAGCCTTGTATTCCTCGGCTTTAACGAGAAAGGGATGGCTGCGATAGCTTGCCACTTCTTGATGCTCCTTGACCGTTGTCAGTCCGATAGATGCAGGATTGGTTTGCTGGATACTAGGCCTAGAAGGAACTCCAGCAGGATGATTAGAAGCACCGGTCAGCCAGGAATGGTTGCCATTGTTATTGAGCGAAAGCTGCTGCTGTTGCCGCAATAGGGATGGAGACTCGCAGTCGCTTGCTTCGGGGGTAGAGGTAGTTGCAATATTAGTAGTAGTGGTGGCCTTGCTGCTGTCACGACGCCGTCGCGGCTTCTTGACGGACTTGCGCTTCAAATGAACCAGGCTGCTAAGGTTGACCGTGGCCTTTTCGTTCGTGTAGTGGCACGCTGACATTCTGCCCTTGCCGCTGTGCTTGCTAAAGCCGAAGTAGTTTAGTTGTCTTTGGAAACTGGTGTATTTGGAGTGGCGGTAGTAATTCCCAAGAACCTCGGCCTCGAGTCTGATCGGGTCGTGGACTACAATGCGGCCATTATCCCACTCAATGAGATGGCGATTGAAGGGATCACTGAGCATACGCGTTAGAATGTAGAGAAACTCAGGGACCGGACGTTCCGCCTTTTCGTTGCTCGTTGTAACAAGAACTTGAGACGCAGGATCGGCCCCACCAACCCATCCGGTGACGGGATACCCCTGCTCCGCGGCCGCCGCCGCCGCTGATAGCGATAGCGCGGGAACCATGTACTGCACACCGAAATTCGATAGATTCATATTGTTGCTAGTCATGCTGCTGCTTCCTCTCCACTCCAAAATGTGTGCAGAGCTTCGAATGGCTTGGTAATGCATGTCTCGTCTTTGACTGTGGAGGTGCACAACTGAGGTGGTTTCTTGAAAAATCTTGTTGCTGCAGGCTTTATGTGGCTCTTTCATTTATTTTTGCATAAATTCGCGTCATCATCCAGCTGACAAGGCCATGTTGTGACTTTTGTGAGCGTGTCGTTAGGTCTGAAGAACAATCATGTCAGATCCTTTCTGTCACAAGTTGAACCTCTGGGCATCTCTGGCACATAAACTCAC
>CAWKAL010000045.1:0-110342 GCA_963847575.1 uncultured Gammaproteobacteria bacterium | reverse complement strand
TCGGGGAGGTCGTGCTGGTTGTCCTGGGTGAGGGTGAAGCGCAGGCCCACTTTGATGCCTGCATCGTGGCACAAACGCACACCGCGCAGGGCGGCATCATAAGAGCCGAGTTTGCGGCGAAATTTGTCATGGGTATCACGCATGCCATCTATGCTGATACCGACATAGTTGTAGCCAAGGTCAACGATCTGCTCGATATTGGTTTCATCAATCAGCGTGCCATTACTCGACAGGCCGACATAGAAGCCCATGTCTTTGGCGCGCTGTGAAATTTCAAATATGTCGGGGCGCATCAACGGCTCGCCGCCGGAAAGAATCAGTACGCGCACGCCGAAGTCGTGCAGGTTCTGCATCACGTCAAACACCTGCTCGGTACTGAGCTCGCCGGGAAAGTCCTTGTCGGCAGAGGTGGCGTAGCAATGTTTACAGGTGAGGTTGCAGCGCCGGATTAAATTCCAGATCACCACCGGTCCCGGCGGCTGGCGTTGCGGGCCGAGCGCTGGCTTGTCAACGAGTGCGTTTAAATACTGGCTAAGTCTGAACATGTCTTGTTTCCTCTAGGCCGCCAGTCGCAAGCCGGTTTTTTTAAGTATCGCGCTGCTGTAGAGCACCTCGTGTGCACGACAGTCCTTGCCCAGTGCTTTTGCAATGCGCGCGACTTTCATGTCGACTTCAGCGCGATCATGGCCGTGCACCATGGCGAACAGGCTGTATCGCCACAGCGGTAGATGCCGCGGGCGCTGGTAACAATGGCTGACAAAATCATAACTGCCGATCAGTTCGCCGAGCTGTGCAATTTTGTTATCGCTGACATCCCACACTGACATGCCATTGGCTTTGAGTCCCAGTCTGTAATGATTGGGTACGGCGCCGATGCGACGGATAATGCCGCTGGCCAGCATGTGCTGCATGCGTTCGATGATGATGTTCGGATCACTGCCCAGGCCTTGTGCAATGCTGTTATAGGGCTGCGACGACTATCGGCAGGCCTGCCTGTGTATGCTGGATAATCTGTTTGTCGATGGCCTGCGCGCTATAGTCACAGGTTTCGACCTGGCTGTCAGGCACCGGCACGGTGCTGACTCTGTCGCCATCCAGCTGCAGCCAGAGTCCGACATAAAACTCGTGCTGCTTGGGAAAATTGTACACGTTCAGACCGGTGGCCTGCTCGATACTGCTGATGGTGCTGATGATCTCTTCAGGTGTTTCTGTCGCGAGCACGAACCACATGTTGAGCGCGTGTTCGCGCCGGTAATTATGCGCCACCTCGGGATAGCGGTTCACGATCTCGGCGATTTTGTCATAGTGTTGTTCAGGTACCGATATCGCCGCCAGGGTCAGTCCACCACCGAGCGCAGCAGCATCGTACAACGGGCCGAAGCGAGATAACCAGCCGGCATCGAGCAGGCTGTTGCGCGGTGTCAATCACCCTGTCTTCAGTGCTGTCGAGTTCGCGCGCGATTTCCGCGAAAGGCGAGGCGCACAGCGGAACGCCGCCCTGGTAGCGGTTGATCAGCGCAATGGCAAGTGGATCAAGTCTGTCAGCGCCTGTTGTCATGCCGGCACCCGTTGCCTGATACGGTGTTGCACAGGCTGTTTTTGCCTGCGTGCAGAAGTGTCACTCGCGTTGGTATATTGCGCGCCACGTTGCTTGAAGCGGCGGGTGCTGAACAGGATGGTATGGTCGATAGCCTGCAGGCCACAAGATTCGACGATGTGGTTTACTTTTTCGATGACTTCTTCACGATTGCGGCCATGCACCATGGTGAACAGGTTGTAGGGCCAGTCGGGCAGGCAACGCGGGCGGCGATAGCTCAGGGTGACGCAATCGTAATCACCGATACACTTGCCCAGTTCGGCAACGCGTTCGTCAGGCACATTCCACACCACCATGCCGTTCGCGGTGTAACCGAGCTCATGATGGCGTACCACCACGCCGTAGCGTTTGATCGCGCCTTTTTGTTGCAGCGACTGGATGCGTTCGATCACGTCCTGTTCGGTAATACCCAGTTGTTGCGCAATGTCGACATAGGGACGCGGCACCAGCGGGATGCCGTGCTCGATATGCTTGATCAGCGCCCGGTCTTCGGCTGTTAGCTGTGCTACCAGCTGGTTGCGTTGCATTATGCCCATGGCAGTTTGAACCCCAGGTCGATGAAATAATCTTCCAGCATCGGTAATGACATTAACGCATGTTCCGCGTGATGTTCAATTTCATGTAATACGATATCAAGATGCTCTTCACTACAGGCAGTGACCACGAACCAGAGATTGAAATGGTGATCGCGCTGGTAGTTATGGTTGACTTCGGGAAATGCACTGACGATACGCGCAACGCATTCAAGTTCTTCCTCGGGCACGGCCATCGCCGCCAGCGTGCTGACACCAATGCGGTTAGGGCGAAACACCGGGCCGACGCGACTGATATAGCCGCCGTGCTTGAGATTTTTTAATGTGCTGATAACTTCAGCTTCGCTGACGCCAAGCTCGTGTGCCATATCAGCATAGGGCGTTGCCGACAGGCTCATGTTTTGCTGGTAATTGTCCAGCAGTTTCATTTCGAGCGGATTCAGTGTATCAGCGGTATTCATCACAACCCCGTTTTGTGCGCGCGTGCGGTTAAAAATATGCCACTGGGTTTTTCTGCCGGCAGGCTGGCAACCTGGGCAAAGTTTTCAGTATCGAAAACCACGACACGGTCTTCATCGCGCACCGAGGCCCAGACTTCTTCACCGCGCGGTTCGAATTCCATGTGTAATACGCCCTTGCCGGGTGTAAGTGTTTTGATAATGGCGAGCGACTGGGTATCGATGACCTGCAGCGTGTCGTTATCGGGCACGGCAAAATTGACCCAGACATGGCGACCGTCGGGTTGCGCCATGACGAACACGGGCTGCCCATGTACCTTGATGCGGCCGCTTTCAGTCCAGCGCTCGGTATCTATCACCAGCACTTCGTGATGACCGATGGCGGGCACGAAGGCATACTTGCCGGCCATCGCCCAGCCTTCGAGGTGCGGCATTTTATACACCGGGAGTTTCTGTTCGCCCTTGCCATAGCCGTCGAGAATACGCTTCACGCCTTTATCCAGGTTCCACAGGTCGAGCATGGCCATGCCGTCTTCGCCGAACAGGCCGGCGATGTAATAGCGGCCATCGGGTGACACCAGGGCATCATACGGATTAAGCCCGATGTTTTTAAATTTGGTGATCACGGGTTTCGCTGGCGTGGACATATCCGCTACCCAGATTTCACCCGCATCCCACAGGCTGAATACAAACTTGTGTCCGGGCGCATCCACCAGGCCGATGACTTTTGATTGCTGCTTATTATTGCCGTAGTTGGCGGGAATGTCGGCGACCAGTTGCAGTGTAGTCGCATCGAATATTTTTACGCCACCGGGCTCATAATTGGATACCGCCACCAGCGCGCCGTTTTGCGAAATCGCGCCACCGATGCTGTTACCGGACTGCATCACGCGCTTGACCAGTTTTTTATCGAGCATGTCGATTTTGCTGAGGCCACCGTCGCGACCGAAAATATAGGCAAATTGTTCATCGCGCGAATATACTGCTGAGGCATGCGACAGATCGCCCAGGCCTGGGACACGACCAAGACTGGTGTTGTGTGTGGTTTCAATAATTTGAACACTGCCGCTACCGCGTTCGATGATAATACCAAGATCGCCGGTACCGCGTGCAGTACAGTTGCCAGCTGCAAGCAGCGCTAAAACACAGCCGAGTACACGCAGCATCATTGCACGCCTCGTTGTAACTGTTGCGCAATCCAGCTGGCGTCGTCTTTGTTTAGCATGGTGTTCCACGGCGGCATGGCTGTGCCTGCGCGACCTTCGAGAATAGTGCTGACGAGAAACGCGGTTGATTTGCCCTGCAGTGCTTCGGGTAACAGCGCAGGGCCGAGTCCGCCCTTGAGCGTCATGCCATGGCATGAACCGCAATCCTGTTTCAGCAGGTGCATAAGTTCGACCTGTCGCGCGCTGTCCACGTCTGCGTAACAGACATTGGCCAGCAACGTGAAACTAGCGATGGGCAGCCATGCTCGCGTCATCGTCTGCTGTCTCCTGTAAGGTCTGAAACCAGTCGAGTTCATCCGCGAGTGAGACCACTTCGCCGATAATAATCATCGCAGGGGCCTGCAGCTGGTGTGCGCTGACATCATCAGCAAGCGTGCTCAAAGTTGATATAACGCGGCGCTGTGCCTGCGTAGTGCCGTTCTCGATTGCGGCCGCCGGTGTCGATGCTGACAGCCCGGCATTGATTAACTGTTCGCAAATCAGCTGCAAATTGCCGAGTGCCATGTAGAACACCAGGGTGCAGTCTTTATCGGCAAGTTTTGACCAGTCATATTCCAGCGTTTCATTCTCGCTAAAATGGCCGGTGATAAATCTTACGCTACGGCTAAGGCCGCGATGCGTCAAGGGTATCCCGCTGTATGCGCTGCAACCGTTTGCAGCTGTAATCCCGGGGACAACTTCGAATTTGATATTGTGCTGTTTTAAGGCCAGCACTTCTTCGCCACCACGCCCGAACATATACGGGTCGCCGCCCTTGAGACGCACGATGCGCCGACCGGCTTTGGCGAGGTTGATAATGATTTCATTGATCTGGCTTTGCGGAACGCAATGATTGCCGGGTGATTTACCCACTGCAATGCGGCTGACGCCTGTGGGTATCACGTCCAGTATGTCAGCGGACACCAGGCGATCATAAACGACAACGTTCGCCTGCTGGATCAAACGCAGTGCTTTAACCGTGAGCAGTTCTGCATCGCCGGGGCCGGCGCCTACCAGGGAAACAAAACCTTCTTTATTCATCTGTTTGTTCCTTGTAAAAGGAGCTGCGGACAGTCGTGGGGGGCGACTGTCCGCAGCGGGGTTGCTAGTAAACGTCGTGCACAGTGTTGTGAACGTTAAATTTACCAGTTGGGGTTACCAGGCGCTTGTCCTTGATGACAGTTTTCAACTTACGTGTTTTGTCATCAACCACAACCAGCGCTGATTTTTCAGTTTTACCGTTCCATACCGAGAACCAGACTTCATCGCCGGCCTTGTTGTACTCAGGCTGTACGACGCGTTTTGGACCTTCACCCAGATCGGCCCATTCGGCGATCGGAAGTTTTTCAAAGCCCTTGTCGAGGTTCTTGATGTCAAACACGGCAATTGACTGGCTGGTCGCTGTATCCGGATTCAGGGGTGCATCCACCCACAGGTTGTTTGACTTCGGATGTGTCTTGATAAACAGCGAACCGCCGCCCATGCCGTGCAGGATATCAACGACCTTCCAGGCATTTTTCTTGTGTTTGACCGGGTCAGTTCCGATCAGGGTGATATTGTCATTACCCAGTGCACTGGTAGACCATACCGGGCCGTACTTGGGATGCACAAAGTTAGCACCGCGACCTGGATGCGGGATTTCGGTCGCATCAACCAGTGCAGCAAGTTTGCGTGTTTTGGAGTCGACCACGGCAATCTTGTTTGACTTGTTGGCTGCTGTCATGAAGTAACGGTGTGTGCTGTCCCAGCCACCATCATGCAGGAACTGTGCTGCAGGAATCGTGGTCACCGAAAGGTTATCAATATCGCTGTAATTCACCAGCAGGATCTTGCCGGTTTCTTTCACATTGATAATGAACTCGGGATGCTCATGCGAAGCCACGATGGCAGCTACGCGTGGCTCAGGGTGATATTCCTGGGTGTCCACGGTCATACCGCGAGTCGATACGATCTGTTTTGGCTCCAGTGTGAACCCGTCCATGACTACGAACTGTGGTGGCCAGTAAGCACCGGCAACCGCGTACTTGTCTTCATAACCCTTGTACTTGGAGGTTTCGACAGAGCGTGCTTCGAGGCCGATCTTGATAGAAGCGACGTTGTCCGGCACTTTCATCCACAGGTCGATCAGGTTGATCCTGGCATCACGCCCGATCACGTAGAGATAACGGCCGGAAGATGACATGCGCGAAATGTGCACCGCGTAACCGGTTTTGACAATGTTAATGATTTTCTTGGAATCACCGTCGATGATGGCGACTTCGCCGGCATCACGCAGGGTGACCGAGAAAATATTGCTAATGTCGTAATTGTTCATTTTCTTTGTCGGGCGATCTTTTTCCGGCACATTTACTTTCCAGGTCGCCTTCATTTCTTTCATGCCCCATTCGGGCGGCACTGGCGGCTCGTGTTGCAGGTAACGCGCCATGATGTCGATTTCTTTCTCGGTCAGGTCACCGGAGGTGCCCCAGTTCGGCATGCCGGCAGGTGAGCCGTAGGTAATAAATGCCTTGAGTGCTGCATCACCGCGCGAACGCGTAATATCGGTGGTGAGCGGTTTGCCTGTAGCGCCCTTACGCAATACACCGTGGCAACCGGCACAACGCTCGAAGAATATTTTCTTGCCAATGTCGAATTCGGCCTTGGTCATCTTCCGGGCCTTCATCAGGTAATCATGTCTTTGAGTGCGTCTGGATCGATACCACTGGGTGCGCCTTCGTAAGCGGTATCTGCCGCCGAATCCGATTTGGCATGGGCTGTATTGAATGCGAGTGTTAATGCTGAAAGCGCCAGCACACTGCCGATGAGTTTGCGGGAAATCATTTTTGCTCCTCCTCAGAGAAAAAATCGTATGGTAATGCTCAATCTAAAGTTTTAAATCCAGTGCAACCCTAGTCGCATTATGGATAATTGGGTTTGACTTTGGTCAAGCCGGCTCATTGTGCAGGCTCAGGTGCTGTTGCCGGTCTTTTGCAGGTGACTGATTTACTGGAACTTCGAATCAGGTGTTCATGACCGGGCTACATTTGACTTGAATATTTAGATAAGCAGGTTGATGTATGTCAATCTTTGCCAGTCTTGCAACACATGGCTGGTTATTCGGCGAGATGCCCGGGTGAATTGAATAAACCTGCGATAAAGCCGGGACAGACAAAATTACTCCATAGCAGAGGCGGCATGCCTGGTAAGTCATTAAAATGATCATACCTGTATGTGTCGAGTCACCTGCTCGTTCCCGGTGCGGGTCATAAACTGCGTAAAAAACGATTACTTGCCGATGAAAAATCTACGCCCTGATCACGGCAGAGGAAATTATCCATAAACCTCGGGCAAAATCTGTGGCCTGGGCAGTAAGGCTGAAACATGCCGGATGGATCAGTTTTTACATATATATCATGGATATGACTTACGTCATTGCCGATCATAATGTCTGTGATATCTTCTATTCATACGTCTGTCTTGTATAATCAGACGGGCGGGTGACTAAAAATTCTACCGGGAAATGAACATGAAATTATTAAACAACACGCTCATCGCGTCGCTCTTTATCACCAGCCTGGTGATAACGCCTGTCACGGCGGCAGAATTCAAAGTTGAATGTTCATCGGTTGATGACTGTATGGCCAAGGGCAACATGCTTGCCAAAAAACGCAAACTTTCAATGTCGCTTGAAGCCTATCGCAATGCCATCAAGCTCGACACCGCAAACGAGGATGCATGGCGCAAGTTCGAAAAAATTGTAGTGCGTATATCTGAAGAAGGCGGCTGTTAATCGTTTTAACTCACTGTGGAAATACGCATGTTGAGTCTTCGTAAGCAATGGCCCTTCTGGATCAGCGGCGTATTTGTCGGCGTTGCCGAAATCATGAATTATATCGTGCTGCATAAACCCATCGGTTTAACAACAGGACTGGTGGAAATGACTGCAGCATTTGAACAGACGGTTGCGCCGGGTATTGACTGGTGGTCGCGTTCGTATGATCCGAATGTGCACTGGATAATAATTGGCGTTGTCGTCGGCGCCTGGCTGGTCGCGCGTGCCGAAGGTGAATCGCGTGGCTGGGTAAAATACCCCGTGCGTGAACTGGTGCTTGCCTTTATCGGTGGTTTTGTTTTCAGTTTTGGTACCCGCCTTGCCGCCGGTTGTACTACACATCACTTTCTCGGCGGCCTGCCTTCGATGTCGACCGCCTCCCTGTTATACCTCACCACTATACTTCCCGCGGGTTTTGTCACGTTTTACCTGATGAGCAAAATGCGTATTGGTTATGTCTTCAAGGGACAGGAAAACCGCGCTACATCCGAACTTGGCGCTAAACAGGGTGGCAAGATGGCGCTCGACGGGCTGGCCTATGAAGCCAGCCGAAATTACAGGCCGAATCGTGACTGGTTACGCATTTCCATCCTGGTGCTGATGTTTGCATTTTTTATGAATGCGATTGTCGGCTCATTTATGTACGGCACATCTGACGGTGTCTACGGCTGGCACTATGCCATCAGTGCAATCGGCTGGGGACTGGCGATCTGGCTGTTCCTGGTGGGTGCGATCGCCGGTATCGGCATGGCCAAAACCGGCTTCGGTACCGAGTGCGCATTCATGACGCCGGAAATTTCCATGGGGCTGGAACACCAGGAAAACTTTTTTGAAAAAAAATGGCAAATACCCGGCAGTACGCGCGTCATGTTTCGTTCGATGTCACCCTTCACCGCCATCTTTATTGAAATAGTAATGTTATGGGGCGCGATCATGATCGGCTGGCAGTTTTTTGATATCAAGTTGCCGCTGGGGATGAATCCAACATGGGTGCTGTTACTGGGTGCTGCCTGCCAGGGTTTCGGCTCAGTGGCAATGATTGGTTGTGAAATTCGAACTTACATGCGCCTCGGTCTGGGATATATGACTGCGGTGGCAGCGTTTCCTGGTTTCCTGCTCGGTTACCTGCCGTATACATTGTTCCAGGAATTCTGGGACGACCTGGCGCGCGCAACCACGATAACCAAGGTTAAGCACGTTCCGGATATTTTCGGCCATGATCCGACAGTGCAGGCACTGGTCGGCCTGGCGTATGGCTTGTTGATTGTGGGTCTGCTGGTGTGGAGTGTGAAGCGCGGCATGCGCTTAACCGGTTTCAGTTTCAGCGATATCATGACGCACGCCAATGATGAACTCACCATCAAGTATTTCGACCGCTTCCATAAGAAGCATGGCGGCGGCGAAGCCGGCAAAGTGAAAAAACAGGGAAAAGAACCTGGCGGCTTCGGCGCGCCGGCAACTGAGAGTGCGTAGATGATCAATAATGATGTAACACGTAGAAAATTTCTGCTGTTAGCAATGGGGCTGGCGGGAAGTATGGCGCTGCCACTGCGTGCTGCAAGCGACGACACCGCAACTGCTGGTTACTGCTGGGATTCGTTTGTATTGCGCATGCGTGACCTGGCGGATGATTATATTGCCGGCCTGGTAACGCATGATGAAGTCGCGCAGCATGGACTTGAGTACATGAAGGCACTGGATATCGACAGCAGTTCTTTCGCAGATGCGGTTGCAGCAGCCTATGAATCCGGAAATGAATACTGGCTGTGGCAGCGCATGCTTAAAAAAGACAATGTTAACGGCGGCGTGCTGAATATCGACAACAACAAACTGGTACAGCTACATGATCATCCAGGTGCAACAGGCATGTTGCGTATCATCAGTGGTGAGGCGGAAGTTTGGCAATATGACCGTGTCAGTACCAGCAGCGATGGTTTGACTGCCAGGCTGAAGCGGGTCTCGCACCGCAGTCTGAAACCGGGGGACACCGCTTTTGTATCGCCTGATAAAGGCAATATTCATGCGCTAAGATCAATCACTACGGAATGTCGAATGCTGGATTTTTTCATTCCGCCCTATGAGCAAAACTTGCGTACCTGGTTTGAGCCACTGGATAAAAACTGGCAGGCGCTTGAGCAGATTACATGCCGGTGCATTTCCCAGTACGAACTCGCCAGATCATAGACAATAATTACTAAACCTCAGGAGTTATTTATGAAGATGAAGCAATTGATGCAACGCATACTGGTTCCAGTGCTGTCACTGGCGTTTTTGAGTGCTGTCTCGGGACTTGCGTATGCAGATGACTGGTCAAAACTCAGCAAAAAAAAGCAGACCAAACTGGGCCTGTACATGACTGCACAACAGGCGGATGATTTCATCCAGAAAAATATGAGCAAGACCCTGTTCGTGGATATACGCACGCCAGGTGAGCTGACATACCTGGGTACGCTGGGATCTGTCGACGCGCACGTGCCGTTCGAGTTAATGGACACTACGCAATGGAACGATAAAAAGAAAGTGTACAAACACTATGAAAACAAGAATTTTGTGGCTGATATCGAAGCGCGGATGAAGAAAAAAGGCCTCGGCAAGGAGGATAACATAGTGTTTATGTGTCGTTCGGGCAATCGCAGCGCCAAGGCGGTTAACCTGATGGCTGCAGCAGGTTACACCAAAGTCTACAACATGATAGACGGCTATGAAGGTGACAAGGCGAAAGACGGCGCTACCAAGGGCAAGCGCACAGTCAACGGCTGGAAGAATGCCGGCCTGCCGTGGAGTTATCACCTCGACAAGGACGTGATGTATTTCACCAAATAAGGTCTTCCATGTTGAAAAATGGGCTGCTACTGGCAGCTCTTTTTTTTGTTCACGATAAAGAATTTAGCCGCTAATGAACGCTAATGAACGCAAATAAAAGCTGGATGTTAAAAGCTAATACTGGAACTATAATTTAACAAGATGCAACTTATCGGTGCCTGACCGAATGGCAACAAGTTTCAGGTGTGGCATCCAGGTGACAGTAAGTCTGAATGTTTCGCTTTGACAGTAATTTAATTTGCGTTCATTAGCGTTCATTTGCGGCTAATTATTCATATGTTTCTCGCTGAGAAAGGATTTGAGAAAGCCGCTGAGTGCTTTCCAGTAGGCATCATGATCCGGGTATTTTTTCCATAACGCACGCGAACCGTGTTTACCATCGCCCTCGGGAATAAACCCGGTTTTATCTTTGGCGGGGATGGCTGTAAAAATAGAAGACCATTCATCAGCTTCGTGTTTAGCAGAGGTAATGAAAACCGGCGTTGTTATTTTCCTGGCAGCATCCTCTATCCAGGTTTTACCGCTCACAGGAAAATATTCGCCAGGTGAAAATGCAATTGTCGCGTCTGACAGTTTTGGTTGTTCCCCGGCCAGCTTTAAAACCAGTGCAGCTGAATATGAGCTTCCCCATGCAATGACTTTGCCTTTTGTCAAATGCTGGCGTGCATATTTCAGTGCTGCAATCATATCGGGCAGGGCATGGTTGTAGTGTGTGTCGAGGCCTTTATCACGCGCGCGTTGTGCGGTTTCATTTTCGATACCACGCGATATATCCCCCGAGCGCTGGTCTACTGCCATCGCATTAAACCCCATCGCGTTTAAACGCGGTGCAATCTCGGAATATTCTCCGCGACTGGAGCCAGCCTGGTGAAATAACACAATGACAGGTGCCTGCCTATTTGTATGCGGGGCGTATACATTCGCAGTAATCAGCAGGCCGTCTTCAGACGGGAAAGTAATTATCTCTTGTTGCGCGATACAGACGTGCGTTGTTAGCGCAAGTGTTGTGAGTACTGCAATATAATATCTCGACACAATATTCATCATGGCCTCAAAAAACAATCAATGTTAAAGCGCATTTTATGAACTAAAACGACGAAGCCGCAAGGCATTAGCAATGACAGACACTGAACTAAAGCTCATCGCTGCGGCCGCAATCATCGGTGATAGTAACAGGCCAAACGCCGGATACAATACCCCGGCTGCAACTGGTACACCCAGTGAGTTATAGACAAAGGCAAAAAACAGGTTCTGCCGTATGTTATTCATGACGGCGTGGCTCAGATGTCGCGCGCGTACAATACCACGCAAATCGCCCTTCACCAGGGTGACGCCTGCGCTTTCCATGGCAACATCAGTGCCCGTACCCATGGCGATGCCGACATGCGCCTGCGCCAGCGCGGGTGCATCATTGATACCATCGCCGGCCATGGCGACTATTTTGCCGTCGGCCTGGAGTTGTTTGACGATGCTGGCTTTTTCATCGGGCAGTACTTCGGCTTCAACCCGGTCAATGCCCAGCCGCGCCGCCACCGCCAGCGCGGTGGTAGTACTGTCACCGGTCAACATCACGACTTCGATGCCTGCTTTATGAAGTTGTGCAATCGCTTCCGGGGTTGATTGCTTGATTGGGTCAGCAACACTGATGAAGCCTGCGGCCCTGTTATCTATCGCTATCAGCATCACCGTCTGGCCTTCGGCGCGAGCGGTTTCAGCCTGTTCTGGCAGATGCGCCGAGTCAATGCCGAGACTTTCAAAAAGCTGAACATTGCCCAGCGCGACTTTATGCCCATTCACATTGCCGGTGACACCTTTGCCGGTAACAGATGCAAAATCATCGGCAGTAACAAGGCTGATGTTACGTGCTTTGGCGCCGTCGACAATCGCCTGTGCCAGCGGGTGTTCGCTGGCGTGTTCAAGGCTGGCGACCAGTGTCAGCACATCGGTTTCTTCAAATGCATTGATGGTATGCAGCGCCACCAGTTTCGGTTTGCCTTCGGTCAGGGTGCCGGTTTTGTCGACCACCAGCACATCCACTTTTTCCAGGGTTTCCAGTGCTTCCGCATTTTTAATCAACACGCCCATGCTGGCGCCTTTGCCGGTGCCGACCATGATCGACATCGGTGTGGCAAGGCCGAGTGCGCAGGGGCAGGCGATAATCAGTACCGCAACCGCGTTAATCACCGCATGTGCCAGCCGGGGTTCCGGGCCCCATATCCACCAGGCCATAAAAGCAATTGCGGCGACGCTGACCACGGCGGGGACAAAAATCCCGGCGACAGTGTCCGCCAGTTTCTGGATAGGTGCGCGGGAACGCTGGGCCTCGCTGACCATGTGTACGATCTGGGAAAGCAGGGTATCTGATCCGACTTTTTCAGCGCGCATTAACAAACTGCCGGTGCCGTTGATGGTGGCGCCGATAACATGTTCACCGCTGTATTTTTCAACCGGAACAGATTCGCCACTTATCATGGATTCATCAACTGCGCTATTGCCCTCGGTGACGCTGCCGTCAACCGGTATTTTTTCGCCGGGCCGGATACGCAAATGATCGCCGACGTTGACATGTTGTAACGGGACATCTTCTTCACTGCCATCGTCGCGCACGATACGTGCAGTGTCGGGCGCCAGTTTGAGCAGCATTCTGATCGCCGTATTGGTCTGGCTGCGCGCGCGTAACTCGAGTACCTGGCCGAGCAGGACCAGTGCGGTAATCACCGCGGCGGCTTCAAAATACACCGCGACCAGGCCGTCGTGCATTTTCATGCTGGCGGGAAATATGCCGGGCAGGAGCAGGGCGACAACACTGTAGCTCCATGCCACTGAAACCCCCAGGCCAATCAGGGTGAACATGTTCAGGTTCCAGCTGGTAACAGAATGCACAGCGCGCACGAAAAACGGCCAGCCACCCCAGAGCACAACCGGCGTGGCAAGTACAAATTCGATCCACTGTACTGTCTGCATCGACAATGCTTCGGGCAATAACGCGGGCGCCATGTCCGCCAGCATGGCGAGCACGAACACCGGCAGCGCGAGCAGGCTGCTGATCCACAGCCGTCGTGTCATGTCGATCAGTTCTTCATTCTTTTGTTCGACCGCAATCGTTTTTGGTTCAAGCGCCATGCCGCATTTAGGACAGTTGCCGGGATGGTCCTGCACGATTTCCGGGTGCATCGGGCAGGTGTATTCAGTGCGGGTGGTGGCGACGGCTTCGCCCGCGGCTTCCAGTGCCATGCCGCATTTCGGGCAGGCACCGGGTGTGTTCTGTTTAATCTCGGGGTGCATCGGGCAGGTGTAGAAGCTGGTACCGATGTCGCAACTGTCATCTGCGCAATAGCCGGCTGTTGGTACCGTGTCTTTATGTAAATACTGTTCAGGCTCGGCGTTGAACTTGCCGAGGCAATGCGCACTGCAAAAATAGTAGTGCTCATGTTTGTGCACGATATGGTGCTCACTGCTATCGGTTACTGTCATGCCACAAACAGGATCAACATGGTTCATGTGTGCGCCCTCAGTTTAATGACTGTTCAAGTTACGCTGTTTCCAGAGTAAAAACACAGCAGGTATGACCACCAGGGTAAGAATGGTTGCGCTAATCATACCGCCGACCATGGGCGCGGCGATACGGCGCATGACTTCAGAGCCGGTGCCGCTGCCGAGCATGATAGGTAACAGGCCGGCGATAATCGCAGCCACGGTCATCATGATCGGGCGCACGCGCAACAGCGCACCGTCGATCACGGCTGAACGTATTTCTTCACGCGTGAGTGCTTTGCCGGAACGGGTCGCCTGTTCTTTATGTTGCGCTAATGCCTGGTTGAGATACACCAGCATTACCACGCCGATTTCAACCGCGACGCCGGACAGCGCGATAAAGCCCACGCCCACGGCCACCGACAGGTTGTAATCGAGCAAGTACAGCAACCAGAAACCGCCGACCAGCGCCATCGGCAGGGTGCCCATGATAATCATGACTTCGGTAAGATTACGAAAATTCATGTACAGCAGCAGGATAATAATCACCAGCGTCACCGGCACCACCGTGGTGAGGCGTTCGATGGCGCGTTGCATAAATTCAAACTGGCCCGACCACGACACCGAATACCCCGCGGGCAGTTCGACCTGTTCGGCCACCACCTGGTGTGCCTGTTTCACATAGGAGCCGAGATCGCGGCCTTCGATATCGATATAGATCCAGCCATTGAGGCGCGCGTTCTCGGTTTTGATCATGCCGGGGCCGCTGTCGATGCGGATCTCGGCGACTTCCGCCAGCGGGATGCGCGCACCGGTGGGTGTAATCAGTGACAGGTTACGCAGTTTTTCCAGCGAGTCACGCACATCGCGCGGGTATCTTAAATTGATCGGGTAGCGTTCCAGGCCTTCCACGCTCATCCCCACGGTCATACCACCGATCGCGGTTTTGACCACTTCCTGTATATCGGCAACATTCAATGCAAAGCGTGATGCTGCAACACGGTCGATGTCAATATTGACGTAACGTCCGCCGACAACCCGCTCGGAATACACCGATACCGTACCCGGCACCTGTTTAATCACTTCTTCGATACGCTTGCCGATAGCTTCAATCGTATCAAGGTCAGGACCGGCGACTTTGATACCCACCGGTGTCTTGATGCCGGTGGCCAGCATGTCGATACGGTTCTTGATCGGCATCACCCAGGCATTGGTCAGGCCCGGGATTTTCACCAGCTGATCGAGTTCCTGTTTCAAGCTTGCTCATGGTCATACCTTCGCGCCATTCATCTTTTGGTTTGAGCAGTATCGTGGTTTCGATCATGGTGAGCGGTGCAGGATCCGTCGCGGAGTCGGCGCGACCGACTTTGCCGAACACGCGTTTTACTTCAGGCACGGTGCGAATCAGCCGGTCGGTCTGTTGCAGTATTTCCTGTGCCTTGCCTGCTGACACTGCAGGGAAGGTGCTTGGCATGTAGAGTAAATCGCCTTCATCCAGATCGGGCATGAATTCGGAGCCCAGCTGGGTCATGGGCCATGCGCCTGCCAGCACGACCAGCAGGCATATGATCAAAATTGTTTTGGGTGCTTTGAGTACGGCATTAATAAAAGGCCGATAACCGGCAATCAAAAAACGGTTGATCGGGTTTTTATGTTCAGGCGTGATGCGCCCGCGTATGAACAACCCCATCAGCACCGGCACCAGCGTGATCGACAACAAGGCTGCACCCGCCATGGCAAATGTTTTGGTGAACGCCAGCGGTGCAAACATGCGGCCTTCCTGTGCTTCCAGGGTGAACACCGGTAAAAAACTCAGGGTGATGATTACCAATGAAAAAAATAACGGCGGCCCGACTTCCGATGCGGCCTGGCGCATGATTTGCCAGCGGTTGTCATCGGTGACTTCGGTTTTTTCCATGTGCTTGTGCACGTTTTCGATCATCACGATCGCGGCATCCACCATCGCGCCGATGGCAATCGCAATACCGCCCAGTGACATGATGTTGGCATTGATGCCCATGCGTTCCATCACGATGAACGCAATCAGAATGCCGACCGGCAACGATATGATAATGACCAGCGCAGAACGCAGGTGAAACAAAAACAACGCGCACACCAGTGCAACCACGATAAATTCTTCCACCAGCTTGCTGTTGAGATTATTCACCGCGCGCTTGATCAGCGCAGAGCGGTCATAGGTTTCGACAATTTCGACACCGTCGGGCAGGCTGCGCGCGAGTTCCTTCAGTTTGGCCTTGGCGGCATTGATCGTGGTCAGTGCATTCTCGCCGAAGCGCATGATGACTACGGCGCCGACAACTTCACCTTCACCATCGAGATCGGCAATGCCGCGACGCAGTTGCGGGCCGAGCCGGATCTGCGCGACATCTTTTAACAATATCGGTGTGCCCTGTTTGTTGACGCCGAGCGGTATATGTTTTAAATCATCGAGCGAATCGATATAACCGGTGGCGCGCACCATGTACTCGGCTTCGGCGAGTTCCAGCACCGCGCCGCCGGATTCCTGGTTGCCCTGCATGATGGCCTGTTTTACTTTCGACAAGGGCAGGCCGTAGGCGCGCAGGCTGTCGGGGTCGAGCACCACCTGGTACTGCTTGACCATGCCGCCGATGGTGGCGACTTCGGACACGCCGGGCACGGTCTGCAATTCGTATTTCAGAAACCAGTCCTGCAGGCTGCGCAACTGCGCACAGATCGTGCTGGCCGGTTCGGTCGACCAGCGCGTATTCGTACACCCAGCCGACACCGGTGGCATCCGGCCCCAGTTCGGGTCGCGCTGCCGGCGGCAGTTTGCTGGCGACCTGGCTGAGATATTCCAGCACGCGCGAGCGTGCCCAGTACAGATCGGTGCCGTCTTCGAAAATGACATAGACATAGGAATCACCGAAGAACGAATAACCGCGCACATTGACCGCCTTGGGCACCGATAACATCGCCGTGGTCAGCGGATAGGTGACCTGGTCTTCGACCACCTGCGGTGCCTGGCCGGGGAACGAGGTTTTGATAATCACCTGCACATCGGACAAATCCGGGATCGCATCCAGCGGTGTCTGTTTGACGGCGTATAAGCCCAGTCCAATCGTGATAACCGTAAGCATGATCACCATGAAGCGGTTGTCGATCGACCAGTCGATAATTTTAGTAATCATTTTGCCATCTCCATGTCGGCAGACTTATGGATAGCGGTAATCAGGTAACGTTCATTGCGCTCTTCGAGCTGAAACATCACGGCTTCATCGGGCGCAAGCCCTGACAGGTCGACATCCTCTGCAAGGCCGAAGTCCATGGTCATTGCAGGCCATCCGAGTTCACTCACAGCTTCGTGCTGTATAGTCAGTTTTCGTTGTTCAGGTTTTAGTGCGGTTATCACGCCTGTGCCGGTCACCACTTTGGGTTTGCTTTCCATGCTGCCGTCAGTGCTATTATTTGGCGCGTCGCTCATGCGCATCAGGCTGGCGCGCATGCTGGCCTCGGAGTCAACCAGGAACTGGCCTGAAATAACAATTTTGTCGCCAGCGTTCACACCGCTGATAATTTCGACATAGTCGCCGCTTTCGATGCCCGCAGACACTTCGCGTGCTTCGAACCTGCCTTCACCGATATCTATAATCACGCGATCCATGCGCCCGGTTCTGATCAGGCCTTCGATCGGTATGACAATCACATTGTCTTTTGCACCGCCGTATATTTTTACATTGGCGTACATATTGGGTTTGAGCTGTTCACCGGGATTATCAAACCGCAGCCGTACCTTGAGCGTGCGCGTCATCGGGTCGAGGCTGGGATAAATATATTCAACCTTGCCTTCCCAGGTTTTACCGGGGATGAACGACAGTTTGACTTCTGCCGGCTGGCCGACATGCACCCAGTTGGTCTGGCGTTCGAACACTTCTGCCAGCAGCCAGACGCTGGAAAGATCGCCCAGGCTCATAATGGTCATGGCCGGTTTCACAAACATGCCTTCGCGCACTGCCAGGCTGGATACCACGCCGTCCTGCGGTGCAAAAACAGAAATGCGATGCAATACTTTTTTGCTGGTTTGCAGTGTATTTATCTGGCTAGCAGAAATACCCAGCGCTGCCAGCCGTTCTTTCGAGGCGCGGATCAGCCCCTTGTTGCCGGAAGACAATGCAGTGACAAATTCTTCCTGCGCATTGACCAGCTCGGGGGAGTACAGAGCAAACAGCAGGTCACCGCGTTTGACGCGTTCGCCCTCGGAACGCACTTTCAGGTTTTCGACCCAGCCTTCGGTGCGCAGGTGGATATGGCTGACGCGGGTTTCGTCGTAATCGACGTAACCCACGGTATCGATGCCACGCCACAGGCGCGTGCGTTCAGCAAGCGCAGTTCTGATGCCCAGGTTCTGCACCACCTGCGGTGCGATACTGACAGTACCGCTGCCTGCATTGTCATCCTTGTATACCGGCACAAGATCCATGCCCATGGGGGATTTGCCGGGTTTGTCGCGGCGGTAATTGGCATCCATCGGCGCGACCCAGTATAAAATTTCATTTTCGTCACCAGCGGCGATCGCGCGAGTCTGGAATGCCAGCAAACTTGAAGCTATCAGGAGTCCGCCAGCGAACAGTGCGAAAGTGAAATTAATTTTCTGCATGAAACCCATCATGATGCTTCTCCAGTGACATATAACAGTTGTGCCTGTGCAATCGCTTTATCAATACGCACGCGTAAATCGTCCAGCCGCACGTCGAGTTCGGTGATTTGTGCGCGCATCAGCGTGGTGAATTCAGTCACGCCACTCTGGTAAGCATTGAGCGATGCGCTGGTATTGTTGATGGCAGCAGAGAGCAGTGAGGATTTATACAAGGCCTGGCGCTCGGCCGAGCGTTGGTACATGGCCCTGCTTTTATCGAACATCTGTTTGAGCATGCGCAGCTTGTCATCGAGTTTGTAGCGCGCGGCGCGGGCGTTTTCTTCACCGGCAGCAACGCTTTTGTCCTGCCGGTTTTCTGTGAACAGGGGGATATCCATGGTCACCATGGCAGCCATCATGTCAGAACGGTCACTGCCATCGGGGTTGTCGCCAAAGCGTTTACGGTATTCGACAAAGGCATTGAAGCCGGGCTTGTAATCCTGCTGTGCCATCGCGGTCATCCTGTGCGCCGCATTGAGCTCGGCGGTCTGTGCATGTATCAGCGGGTGTTGGGTGAGCAGTGCGTTCACATCGTCCAGTGCAGGCAGATCTGGCAGCACGGGAAATTCAGTATCCAGCGACTGCCATGCGCTATCACCAAGCCACTGGCCAAGCTCGGCACGAAACTGATCCTGCCTGCTCAATATTTTGGTATAACGATCATCCAGCCGTGACAACTCCAGGTCAGCACGTATCACGTCCTGCTGATTCACCCGGCCCGCTGCGTACTGGTCTTCGGTAATTTTTACCAGCCTGGAAAACAGCGCACGCGTTTCCCTGATGATGTCGCCCGACTGTATTTCATAATAAAGATTGAGAAATGCAACACGCAGGTCACGAATCACTTCGCGTTGTGCATTGTTTGCCAGTGCGCGTGACGCCTGTGATTTCAGCAATGTCTGCTCGGCTTTAATGTCAAGCACATCGCCGCGCGGAAACTGTTGTTGCAGACCGACGCGCAACTGCGTGGTCGGTTCCTGCGATACATCGAAGCTATCCAGCGGCAGGTTAAACATCCCCAGGCGCAACTGCGGGTCGGGCAGGGTGGAGGCTGCCACCGATTGATTTTCCTGCGCGCGCGATGTGGCCATCATGCTGGCAACCATCGGGTCATTCTGCAGCGCGGTTTGTTCTGCCTGTTGCAGCGTGAGTGCAAATCCGGGCGAGCAGTGCAGTGTTGTCAACAGAAACAACGAATACGCGTGCAGTCGTTTTGTATTTCTACCTGTAGTCATACAGGTCACCTCTTAAATTGTCATCGTGTGCATACGCACAAAAACCACAGGCAACTAATGAGCCTGTGCGTATCAAAAACGATTTATGACAATGGAGGTGGCGAGGGGGGTGAGGTTGAACGGGTGGAAAAATGCGGGTAAATGCTTATAAAGTCTGAAACAGCTGTATTTGAGTGAGCTGTTGAAGGCGGTAGTATGATCGCGCTGATCGAGATGCTGTTAGCGCAGTCTGGTGCGCAACTTGAATCGCAATGGTCGCAGCAGCAGCCGTGCGAAATACTGCCGACGGAGCTGAAATCAGTGCTCTGGGCTGAGCTGTCGGATGTGGCCTTGTCCTGGCAGTGCGAACTCTGGGTGTCCATGCTCGAATCCATGTCCATTGCTGCAAAAGCCTGTTGCACGGGCAACACAGCCAGCGCGAGGCTAAGCAACAGCACACAGGTTTTGAGAAAGCGATTTCGCATACACACTATATAGCAAAGACGGAGGTATCTAACAAGACCCTGGATGGGAACAATCGTTCCCCCGGCCGGGTAACCAGGCAGGCAACAGGGAGGATCAGAACCCGGGGTATTTGATAATAAGGGGTGTACAGGCTGAAAAAACGTTTATGTCCGTGTGATTACTACAATACCAATAGCGATCATGACTGCACCCGCCAGGCGGTTAATTGCCGACATCAGGCGTGCGTTTACAATCAGTCGCCCGGCTTTGGCGGCCATGTAGGCATATGCAAGCTTGGTACCGCCGACGGCCAGAATCGTAATGCCGACAATAAGCCCCGCATCCAGTTGCGAGAGGGTGCTTAATTCGATAAAGGCAGGAAAAAAACCCAGGTAAAACAAAATCGCCTTCTGGTCCCCCAGGGTAATCAGCAGTCCGGCGATGAAGCTCGAGAACAAAGACAGGTCAGCCATGGACGTAGCTGTTGCAGTTTTAAAGCGTGTGCGCCATAGCGACAGCCCCAGCCATAGCAGGTAAGCACCACCGAGGTATTTGATCACAACAAACATGTCACCCAGGGCATCGGCCAGCACTGATAAACCGAAAATCGCGATGGCGATATATACAAGATCACCGATAACAATCCCACAGGCTGTCATCGCGCCGTGAATAAATCCATTGCTAACCGAGCGGGTGATTACGCTGATGACACTGATGCTCGGTACAGCCGCGAGCACGACCATGCTGATGAAAAGTGTAGCAATGCTGGTAAGTGTCATGCTGTTAAATAGTCAATAAAGTCTATGGAGCTGCATAGATGGCATCGATGAAACAAACCATGCCTGGGGCGTATAAAAAGTCGGCAGTACATTTTTGTTCAAATCTGAATCCAGTGTATTTCCAGCATTATATTGTAGCTTAAACAAGTAATAACTTAATCAACCAGGAATTGTAAACGTTCATCGGCTTTTGCTGGCGTGATCTCAAGGATTTCTGCACTCACTACTTTCTGCGCCACAAACGGATGTTCATTATGAATCTTCTGGAAGTGGTGAAATTTTGTCAGGCCGAAGAGTTGTAACAGGGCTGCGGTATTAATGACAGCATATCGTTGAGGAGGCGATTGTATTTCACAATATCCGCACCACTGCCAGTCTTGTGGGTACGTTACAACGCCAGCACGCACCATATTAAGATCAATGTAACGCATACAACGCGCAAGGTAGGTTTGAGTATCAACGGCCGTGGCGTGATAGCGGTCTTCCCAGTAAGCGCCTTTGCGATGTTTTCGCAGGTTATATTCCTGCGCTGTGTGACCGGCAATCAGTTGCATGCTTTGAGCAATTTCGCCGTTTCCCTGATCAAGTACTAACAGGTGTATATGGTTCGATGTGGTAATGAAATTCAGTACACACAATCCATACGTTTTCTGGCTTCAAATAACCAGTAACGCCAGCGCTCGCGGTCTTTCGCAAACTTGAGCAGGAATTCCTGATTGGGCTTCATAAAATTTGTCGCGATTTCCATTCGGCTAATTTTTCTATGCTGGCATCGTAACCGCACTGTGCAAGCGGCTTCCATTTATCATAGGCCTGAAGGCCGTAACCCCGGGTATCTGGCTGTATTAGCAGGTCAGTCAAATACGCCTGTTCACGACTGGCTTTGGAGCCATTAACTTCCAGGGTGCGCATCAGGATCTCTACCAGTGAAGGTATCTTCAGGTTTCTGCTGAAAGGATTCAACTTATTGAATAAGACACGCCACCCGGAAATGCTGGTATCGATATCATAAACACGTCGCCGCTCACGATAAGGCACAACATCGACACCGATGATTCGATTGGTTTCAGCGAGTTTCTGCATCACGGCGACAGGGAAATTATCCATAATTCCACCATCGACCAGTACATCGCCGTCTTCGACAACCGGCACAAATATCCCCGGGATGGACATCGACGCGCGAATCGCTCGCCACATACTGCCACGTTGATGGACTTTGACAGATGCGGTGGACAGACTGGTAGAGACGCAGAAATACGGACACCATAGATCTTCGATTAAATTTTCGCCACAACCGTGCTGGTTGATTTTCATGACATTATTCGATGACGTTATGGCGACCAGTGGAAGTGTTTTATCGATAACACCGATATCAGCGGTCCATTGTGCGTTTTTCTCGAACTCTTCATAGTCACTTTCCAGTGCCATCTGTCCTCCCATGATCGCGCCCATGCTGGCGCCACCGACATAATCATAAGGAATCTCGGTTTCCAGCATGGCCCTGTAGAAACCAAGTTCCGCGTAGCCTTTTGCGGCACCTCCGCCCATCACCAACGCAATCGCATGACCACTCATGCGACGAGCCATCCTGTCGATGTGAGATTGTTCAGCGTCACGTACATGGTAATGATTTCGTATGCTTCGCTGGTCGAGCCATGCCGCCGTGCCAGAAGGCATCTGTATATCTGCATTGTGCATCAGAACCAGGTCGGTACGAATCTTGCGACCAGAGTCAGTGATGGCATGCTCGATGTCAGACAGCGCGGAATCAGCATCGCTCCTGGCGGCTACCAGGAGACGATCTGCCTGCCCGACAGCCCGATGGGTCCAGGGTGTATATTCAGCATCAGCGACGAATATCAGGTAACGGTAATCTGCTTCAAACTCATCGAGTTTAGATACTATGAGCGGTTGTATGGGTGCATCCAGCTGACTTTCGGCAGCGCTGACACCGCCAAAGTATTCATCAAAACGCTCGGCATTTAGTACCAGCGTTTCGCCATAAGGGGAAAGCGACTTCGCAAGTTCGTCAGCGAAGGGGGTTAGATCGACAGCTGAACTGGTCGGTAATAGCGTGTATGTCATGCGTACAGGCGGGTTACCGATCGAGCTATTGTTATTCTGCTTCAGTCGCTTGATCAGCAACAGGGCGATCCTGCGCATGAGTCCAGGATGTGACTGCACCAGTTCTTCGAACTTGGCCGGGTTTAATCTCACCACGTTCGTCTCGCGGATCGCATACACACAGGCGCTTCTAGGTTCGTTAGTCAGCAGTGCATATTCACCCACTATTTCAGATGGCCCGATCTCGCCTTGCACAGTGATATTGGCATCATCGTCGGTTACTTCTGCCCTTAAGCGACCATTGACGACAATATACATGCCGTCTGATTTGTCACCCTGGCTAAAAAGCTTTTCACCACTGGCTAACGGACGCCACTCAAAACGCTGCTGCAAATCACTCCATGTCGCATAATCAAGATCGCCAAAAATCTCGCCTAATATCCCGATAAGATGAAGATTCTGCCAACGGCTGGACGCCAAATTATTCAAGGCTTCAAAGGTCGATATATTCTCAGCGAACAGCGTTTCTAACTGGCTCCTGGTCAAGCTGATTACCCTGGAGTCTACTAATGCATATACCGTAGTACTGCGCTTCTGACCACCGAGCAAGGCAAGTTCACCAATCACCGAATGTATCCCTATTTCGCCGATGTCATGGATTTTGCCGTCTTTCATTCGCCTGCGTACACCCAGTTCGCCCGTGCATACCAGGTAGATATTATCGTCAGTATCATCCTGCTTGATAAGAATATCACCCGCTTTCAAATCGATAGTCGCGAGTTTCGCTGCGTCCTCATGCCCTTCCAGGCTTTGAATCAAGTATGAGATTTGATGATTTAGTAATTTATTCTTATTAGATACAATGTTTGATACTTCGCTCAAGCCATACCTCTACCGAATGATGAATATTATTCTTTGTAAGAAATGTTAGTAAAAGTATCAGATTATCCAGGAACAGTACACGGTTTAATCCCGGGCTACTGCTCATTTAACTGCGAATCACAAGAAAAGATGTGAGGAGAAATACTGTCTATTTTTCAGCTGAAGCATCAAAAAAATTGAAAGAAATTAATGAGGTCTGAGCCATTAATTCTTAAACAATATACGATAGCTATCTGCTTCGGATGTCGAAAAAACAAGCTCTCCATATAAAGACCTGTCTTTCCGGGAGCGCATGTCGTACTCCATACCTGGTATTGTCCATTATCGGTGAGTGTCTGGGTTTGAGTTAGTTAAGCAACATGGCAAAGAAGGCCTTGCGCTCGGTATCAGGCATCGTGCGATAGGTATCGAATGTGACGTGCTCATCAGGTGCGTCAAGCTGCAACTCGATCCCCCAAAGCGGGCGGATGCTGGTCGGCAGCATAGCGTAGCGTACATCACCCAGGACATTGGGGCGCTCCGGGTGCCAGGCCAGAAATCCATCAGAGAATAATTCAAAGCGCTCGATGTCACGATAGACCATCATCTGATCCGTCAATTGAGGCAGGTCACGGTTGATATCAAAGGCCTGCACCCTGTTACCCGTAAAAACCTTGCTGTTGTCGGGCAGGCCCACACGCACTGCGTCGACGTAATACATGCCATCCGTCTCATAAACCGAACGCCATAGCAGCAGGTTGCCCATGGTGGGTTTGACGATCAGGCGCTCGGTGATGTGGCCACGTTGCTGGGCCTGTAGATGTGCAAGAGATTCAGCACGATCATGCTGAATCGCGCCGAGTGATAGATAGGCGGCAGCGAACACCATACCGAACCGCGCTGCGAGCGGTTGATATTTTACAACACCAATGACAAGGGCCGCGATCAGCGCCAGGGAGAATACTGGATCGAAAATGGAGATGATGCTCCATGCGATTCGGTCGTCGTTGAATGGCCAGAGCAAGTGGGTGCCGTAGCTGGTGCAGGCATCCAGAAAACCGGCTGTGGCGTATCCGAGAAGAGCGTAAAGATAGATCCTCTTGAATGCCAGCCGTTTTCTCAATAATGGCCAGAGCAGCAATGACGCAATCAGGGCGCCGACAGGAATAAACAATAGAGCATGGGTGAAGTGGCGGTGATACTCCAGAAACAGGAGTGGATCTTCGGCCGAACGAATTAGTGCATCGGCATCGGCAAGCAGTGGTGCACAGAAGCCAACAAAAGAGGCCAGCCGCACCTCATTGGGCCTCGCGCCAGCTTGTGCAATCGTTGCACCGATCAAACCCTGGGTGACTATGTCCATTTCATCAGGCGTGTTGTGTGTTTCGAGTCATCGGTGAAAAACCAGGTAGTTCATTTGATTTACACTAACATAACGTTGGAAGTTCAGCCGCCGCCGTAGGCGGTCGGCTGGACGACAGGTTAAGTCTCACCGTGCTTTACCGCGGATTCAGGAAGGCCGAACACGCGATCGAAGGCCCATGTGAAAGCAATGGCATAGACGAAGAAGAACGCCAGGAGGCCAAGATTCGCCAGGAACGCATTTAGTGCTGAAGTATTCAACCAGAGCGCCATCACTGGAACAAGTATAACAACGAGGCCGCCCTCGAAACCAATGCCATGCACCAGGCGCCTGGCGAACGAACGACCTCGCACGGACTGACGCGCCTCCCAGCGCTCAAAGATTGTATTGAATACGTAGTTCCACCCGAGTGCAATGCTCGATAGAACAAAAGCAAGACCTATGGTTGAGGAAGGCGGTTCGTCGAAAATGACACTCAAGACTGGGGCAACGAAGGCAATGGCAAAAAACTCATACAGGATTGCTTGCAGTACGCGTCGGGTTTTTGGGCTCATGACGAAATCACGATGTTGGCGTTTGGTTTGATTGAGGCCTAATGCAGAGCTCACCTGCGCACATTGTAGAGAGCGGTTTGTGTAAAATGGAGCTACGCGACATGCACAAAACCAGCGTAGAAATGGGTGTCAGGTGGAGCGTTTTGTTAGTATTAATTCATTTTTTTTATTAAAACGAATATTAATGCTCACCTGTTACCAATTATTTATCAATCGCTTCATAGAAGGCTTTAATAAAAGCATTGTAGTTTTCATAGTGAGGCATATGACCTAACCCATCCAGCTCAATAAGCGTTGAACCCTCAATCATATTTTCAGTACTTTTTCCGAGATTTTTATAATCGCCCAGCTTTCTAGTTACACCCTCTTTTAACCAGGCTCTACCGGGGCCGGTTTTATCTCTAGTTCCAATGATCAGGAAAGTTTCACTCTTGATTTGTGAAAACCTGGCCACTATATTTTCTGAGAATATGGGGCCATACGTTAAAGCATTATTCCAGGCAATAATGTTCCAGTCTTCTCCTGCAAGCATTCCTTTTAGAGGTATTAAAAGCTTCTCGTAATCACTTGACCATTTTCCATCATAATAATTGTTTTTTTGATAGTCTATAGCTTTATCTAGCGTTGTACCAAGCTCTCTTTTATAGAAGAAGTTAACGTCTTTGAATTCTACATATTTGCCGTAGTCTTCTAAACCAATGGGGTTAATCAGAATGAGCTTATTAACGGAATTAACATAATTAACAGCAAAGGTAACAGCTAACATACCACCCATTGAATGGCCGACAATATCAATATTTTTGATGTTTAAGCTATCCAATAAGGATTTAGTATTCAACCCCAGCTGCCCAAAGCTGTATTGGTAATAATCCGGCTTGGATGATTTACCAAAGCCAATTTGATCCGGTATAATTACTCTGTATTCTCTCTTTAAAAGATCTTTTGCAACTTTTTCCCAATAGTATCCTGAAAAGTTTTTGCCATGTAATAAGACAATTACTTTTCGTGCATCTTTATCTCCAATATCCATGTATCGCATTTTTAAATCTTGATTTTGAGAATTAAGCTCAAATGTGTTGACTTCAAATGGGTACTCAAACCCGTCCAGCTCTTTATTATACTTAACGGAAGTCTCAGCTAATGCCTGTGCAGTTAGAGTGAGAACAGAAACTAAGATCAAAAAATACTTATTCATATTGACACCATCTATTATGTTTTATCTAAACTAACGTCAGGAATAAGGGACTTGCTGGAGCAGGGGAAGGGGAAGGCTTGTGCTATCAAGCACAAACGAACACCGCGGAAGGTAAGTCCCTCCCCATTGCCATTGTTGCGCCCATTATTGCACATTATATCTAGTCTTCTGGGAGTGCCACTCATTGCCTATATCTTGAAAGAAGAGTAGAATTTTCTTGAAACCTGTAATGGCTTTTCTTTTAAGTGTATGAGCAGCTAGCGAGAATAGGAATTTAAATATGGCTATAGATCAACTCGAAGCATTTTTAAGGAAAATGCAGTCTGAACCTGCACTTAAAAATGAGGTGCTCGCCACAGCAACTGCAGATGATGTTGCGCGAATAGCGCTAAAGCTTGGTTTTGAATTTTCAGGTGATGAATTATTGAGAATGTCAGGTAAGAAAGTTGGCAAGGTTACTGTTATTAAAAACGATCTTCCTGGAGAGTACTTTTAAATATTTTTTAAATATCTGATTGTACAAGCAAAGGAAAAATAAACGCCATATCTGCCTCAAATCAAGAGTATCTTGCCCCGAATTGAACGCCCTCTCTAACGAGAGATAATAATATAATTGTCAATATCACTTGAATCTTATGGCACCGCTTTCCTGCTGGTGTGTAATTCGCTAGTTATTTAATTTTCGATAATCCGCATATCCTTACTAAGCGGAGTGATGGTTGATGATTTTTCCTTCTTACTTGTTTCGGATGCCTGTGGTGCGGCTCGCCTCAATCGCGCTTCTACGCGAATGGCCGTCATCAGGCGCTGGTCATTCACCTCTGGATACATGGGAAAATAATGCTCGACCTCAAAAACATGTTGTTTGGCCGCAACTTCCAGGCGGTCCCGGTCATTTGTTGATAAACCCTGAAGCATTAACAAGCGCGGGGCCTTGCGCATAAGGTAGCGCTGGCACAAATCATGGTCAGCCTGCTCTTGCCAGTCCTCTCGTACCAGCAGACCAGGAAAACCATCACTTTCATTTTGATCTCTTTTGAACCAGGCGGCGCGTCGATTGATGCCTGCCCGACTGGCAATGAGACGTTGAAAACGATCATTGACCGGTGGTTCGTTGCGTGCCTGTTCATCCTCTGTGTTTTCAACCCTCATTTTTGAATGCGGTAAGGCAGTCCACTCAGCCTGATCGGGGTAGGTGTTCATCAGTGACTCATCACAGCAGGAGTAGATCAACGCCAGGGGAGAATCATCGGCTCCGTCCAGTAGCCAGTATTCGTAGATGTCGCCGGCAGGAAACGGTACATGCATAGTAGAGAGGAATTCTGTCAGTTCATGAATGCTTTCTGACACTTGATCATGATCCACGCATGACGGGAACATGAACGTCTTTAATTGCCGGTTTTTCAGGCTTGCAACATTATAATAGCCTCGATCAAGACCGTATCCTTGCACTCGAAACTTTTGATCGTTTATTTGTTCATTGCCTGATAAATAGTGGATTTCCCAGTTTATCCCATCAAAACTTTGCGCACGTGCGCGCTCCGACTCAGTAATCTGCACAAATCCTGAATAAGGTGGCAATAAGCGTTGTGAATAGGCTCGTATCATAATTGCATTCAAAGGCGCGTCAAAAAAGTATAAATGCCCTATATAAACAAGTCTAGAGTTTAAGCATGTGTGTGGTGAAGCATGTGAGCATGTGACAGCATGTGGGTCGGACCAAAGCAACTCATTGATTAATCTGGATTCAATTGCCATAAATAGGTGTTATCTGGGCTTAAACTGGTCTTTTCAGGCCCGAAAAGAGCAGTATAAGCTGACTCAACTTCTTTTAAAGCATATTTCTCATCTTCGAGTTCGACCGCCCTGTGCTGCCCGTGTATACAAAGCGCTGATTGCACATTTTCAACAAATAGCTTATGGCCAACTGCAATGCTTTCTGACCAGCTGGCCTCTCTTGTTAGCTGACTGTTCTCAAGATCACTGTCGATCCAGCTGTTATGAATTTTCTGGAATTGGTGAAGCCCTGCCAGGCCGAAGAGTTGTAACAGGGCTGCGGTATTAATAACGGCATACCGTTGTGGGGGCGATTGTATTTCACAATATCCACACCACTTCCAGTCCTGTGGATGCGTTACAACGCCAGCACGCACCATATTAAGATCGATGTAGCGCATGCAACGCGCAAGGTAGGTTTGAGTATCAACAGCCGTGGCATGATAGCGGTCTTCCCAGTAAGCGCCTTTGCGATGTTTTCGCAGGTTATATTCCTGCGCTGTGCGACCGGCAATCAGCTGCATGCTTTGAGCAATTTCGCCATTTCCCTGATCAAGCACTAACAGATGAATATGATTTGACGTGGTAATGTAATTCAGTACATACAATCCATAACGTTTCCTGGCTTCAAATAACCAGTAGCGCCAGCGTTCGCGGTCTTTTGCAAACTTGAGCAGAAATTCCTGCTTATGACAACGATGCGTGATATGCCAGACATGGCCGGGTAAAAAATGACGATTTGCGCGAGGCATAGTGCTTTCTCCTTAAAGCTATGTTTTTGTCCATGAAAAGGGGTGTTTAAGTGTTTATATGGTGCAGATTATGCTTGAATTATTCAGTAATTCAAGAGGTTGGGTTGGTCCGACCCCACGCGGATCCACGCGGATTCAAGAGGTTGGGTTGGTCCGACCCCACGCGGCTTGTATTAATATTTAAATCAAGCTTTTGATAGAGCGATTATAATAGCGACCAGTACCCCACCACCCAATGCAACAAAACTGTATTTTTTGTGTTCTTGTTCTGCTTTAGGTAAGAGATGCGTTGCACCCACATAAATTAGCGCGCCCGCTGATAATGATAACAAAGCACCTAACATTGGTTTACTAATTTCACTTATGACCGGGTATGAGACAAGCATTCCAATCGGAGTGGTTAGTGCAGCTGCAAGAAAGGCGAGAATCATAGCCTTTCGCTCATTGAATCCACCTCGTATTAACAATAGATAGGTAATGATGCCTTCAGGGAATTCATGCAAAACCATACCCGCAGTTGCGAGAAATCCTGTAAAAATACTCACGGTAAAAGCAATAGAGTAGATAAATCCATCGATAAACGAGTGAAAGCCAATACCTATCATTGGAACAAGTCCAATACCATATTCCTCTTTTTCAGGGTTCTTTTGACATACGAATGCAGTAAGAAAACGATTAAATAAATGTAACCCAAAAAATCCAACTAACAGATAGATAGCGCCATTAGGATTCATTGACAATGATTTAGGAATAATGTGAAGAAATGAGGCCGAGATGAGTATACCCGCTGCGAAACACATAAAGTATGTGGTATTACGCTGTCCCCAACCGACATATTTACGTATCGTATATATGCCAATTGAAGTAACAATGGCTGCCAAAGAACTAGTGGCAAGAGCCGTCCAAAATGTATTTTCCATTTAAAAAAACACTATTTGAAGCGTTGACCGCGTCGATGATGTTGTCCTCGACCATCACCTTGAGCACCACCTCTTTCTACACAACGCTGAAAAGCGGGAAGATGATTTTCTTTTGATGCTTTTTGTAATTGTTTTAGTACAGCTTGAACATCAGGGTAATCTATTGTTGAATCAAGTAGCCTGTCATACATCTCTGCATTTTCGATTTCATCTTCAACCCCCAAGTGACATGCATCTAGAATAGATGTGGGTGTTTCTATACGTGAATACCAATTATCTTCGGGAATGGCAACATTGTATTTAGCAAACAAGGGCAACAAGGCATCAATATGACGGCCTTCGGCTTCTACTATGTTAATAAACGGTCGTATTTCACCAAACTTACTAATTACTGCACGGTATGTTGCGCGCGCCTTATACTCATCATTGATTGCTTCTATGAGTGCATTGTTTAAATTTGCTGACATCGCTTCCCCCTGGAAGAGTGGATGAGATTATTTTGGGGCCTAACGTTTAAGTTAAGGGGTGCGGCGCTTTTTCCGCGTCCCGCTTAAACGCATTGTTATGTGTGTTATTCATTGATTAAACAAAAACCGTTACCGAATGGGTCTGCACAATACGCAATAGAACCCCAGTCACCACTATCACCGCCTTCATGTAGTCCACCTAATTGAAGTATTATTTTAACAACCTCATCTATATTCTCGGTAAGAAAGTCTAAATGAACTGGTGTCCAATGGCGTTTATAATCACGAATAGCATCATGTGATATGAGGGGCTTTGTTCCCGCTTCTTTTTGCTGTAGGTATATCTCACAGTTCTCTGTAGAAAGTACAGCCATATCAGAACCTTGATCTCTAAGCTTCTTGCAACCTAGTGCTTCAATATAAAAAGCCTCCGCTTGCTTCAAGTTAGAGACGTCAATGCTTACAGAAATCTTTATCATAAGGCGCCCTCATTTAATTGGTGCTCTATATATAACGACTAGGGTAACTGGATGGCAATGTAGCGCAGCGGAATTGCCAGTCCATGTTGACCCGCTTGTTATGCGTTTTTTCATTGCTTTGTTTCATTTATCACTCCGGCAATAGCGGCATGAACAGTCTTAACCCAAGAGTAACGAAAGCCACAATTACGTAGGCAATTGCCACCCCATGAGCATGTTTTTTTAGACGCGTATCAAGAGCCAATATTTTAAGATAGGCCGCCGCGACTGCAATGATTGCAACCATTGGGATTTCGATTAGGTTCGATAGGCTTTGCGGTCCGACGCGTAACACAGCCAGAAAGAACCAGAATGCAATGCCAAAAATAGGCAGGAATAGCAACCAAAAACTTTGTGGCCGTAGTCTCTTTGCCCAAAGCCACCCGGGAAGAATAAGTGCCATAGCAATAACAGACACGATTAGAATAAAGACTATCACTCAGCACTTCCCTCGAGACGCATAACAGTTAACTATGCAGAAGGTAGGTATATCGGATATTACATAATTCTGTATATCCCGTGAGAATATGTCTGAGAGATTGTTGCATCCATTTGTTTTCATAAACTATTTCCCTGTCACCTGGTGTGCCTGAAACTGACAAATACAGAATTCTGTATTTCATTTGGCGATATCAATGCTGGAATATAATACTAATTGCGGTAGAGCTGCAAATTCAAGACTAAAGGGGCGATGCGCATGGATGATCAGTTATCCTGTTTCTGTGACAAATATATCTCAAAAAAACAGTACCCTGTGCGGTGTCCTACAGTGCCGCTCGCTACAGCTAAAGCGTGTAGCGAGATTTATAAAGACGCATTCAGGCCACCGACTAGCTGTTAATGAGGTGGCTGAATTTACGAAAACCTGGGGGTGATAGGCAGAAGACGTATTCGCACGACTGACAACACCGACGCAGTCGAAGCGCAGCCACCTGCCTGCCACTCACAATAATTACTTTGCCAGCAACTCCGCCTCCATCGACAAATACACCTGGTAGGCATTAATCCGGTTACCGGCTTCAAACGCCGGCAGGTTCTCAAACTCGGACCAGTCGGTGTTTGCATAGACTTCGTCGAAGGCTTCAAAGTCCTGCACAGCCGCGCCCATTTTCTCGCGCATGTAAGCGAGGTATTTGCGGGTGAGGGCGATGGTTTTTGCCGGGTTTTTCGAGGCCGGGCCGTGGCCGGGGATGAGCACGTTCAGCCCGGTGGTTTCCAGTTTTTCCATCACCTGCAGCCAGTGTTTGGTGTCGGCATTGCCGACAAAGGGCACGCGGCCTTCGAAGATGATGTCACCGGAGAACAGCACCTTGTCGGGTTCGACCAGCATGGCCATGTCACCGTCTGAATGTGCCTTGCCCTGGTAGTTAATGGTGAATGTGACATCGCCCATTTTGAAGCTGTTCGATGTGCTGATAATTTCATCCGGCAACACCACGTGGGTGTTTTCATTCACCCACGGTTCGAGTGAGAACTGGCGTTCTTCGAGACGTTCCTTTGCCTGGGGTGAATTGATGTAGACATAGGCGCCTTCGGGTGCGCTGATTTTGGCGCCGAGTTCTTCGAACACCTGCAGGCCATAAATATGATCAGCATGATAATGGCTGACAATGACGCGCTTGATCGGCTGGTCGGTGAGCTTGCGAATTTCAGCCACCATGTGCGCGGCCAGCGAGGGCGTACCAAGTGCATCAAATATCACCACGCCATCACCGGTGATTACAAAACCGGCGTTGGAAATAAAGCCCTGGTTATCGGTGGCAATGCCGGCTTCACCTTCTACGTAATAGACGTGTTCGGAAACCTTTTTGATTTCCATCGGTACTGAAATAGGCGCATAGCTGGCGAGTTTGTCAGTTGAAACGGCGATGGTTTTTTCAGCAGCTGCGACAGCTGATTTATCAGAATCCGATTCAGGTGTGCAGGCAGCTAGTGAAAGGCCGATGAGTAGCAGGCCGACAGATAGATCGGTCCTGGTGTTAGCGCATATAGGCATGGTTTTCCTCGTTTTGCAGTCTAATAATTTCAGCATCGCCCATCGGCACCATTTCGACAAAGCCGTGAATGTCTTTCGGCTGCAGGCCCTTGCCTTCGGCGGCGATTTTGCACATCTTGATTTTGAGTACTTCGCTGGTGACCAGGCTTGCGGCGCGTTGCATGATAGCGTGATATTTTTCGCTGTTCTTGATAGCGAAGAACGGGATCTCGTTGCCGTGCAATACCAGCACGATGGATGAATCGAACGGGTCGGCGCCGGTGATGGTGCTGAGGTAACTGGCGCGATCGAGGACCGATTCCACTTTTTTAACGGTGTCTACGGAAACGTCGTACACCACTTTCTGCGGTTTGTATTCGGTCTCGGTGAGTTTTGCACGGCCCCACGCAGGTTCAGCTGCAAAGGCGATGGATTGCATGCTGAGTAACAGCAGCAGAAATATGTAACGCGTCATAGTGATCTCCTCGGCTCTGATCAGTATTAGACTCATTAAGCCCTGGTTTTATTCTCGCTTAAGCAGCAGGCAATAAAAAGGGAGGCAGTGCCTCCCTTTGTACCTTATGCCCTGTGGGCTATCAAGACTCTTCGACGATCGGTAACAATGTCAGTTCTACACGACGGTTCTGTTCGCGGCCTTCCGCGGTGCCGTTGTCAGCAATCGGCTGGTTTTCGCCAAAGCCGATGACTTCGATGCGTGCATCAACCACTTTGCGCGATTTCAGGTAGTTTGCGACCGACTGCGCGCGTTGTTCCGACAGGCCCTGGTTAAAGCTGCTGGCGCCCGTGCTGTCAGTGTGACCCGAAACAGCGACGATGGTTTTGTCGAATTCTTCCAGCACGATGCCGACTGAATTCAGTACATCGTAGAAGTTGCTGTTGATCATCGCATTGCCGGTATTGAAGGTGATATTGCCCGGCATCACCAGGTTGATGTTGTCACCTTCGCGCACTACGCTAACGCCTGAACCGCGTAACTGTTTGCGCAGCTTGGCTTCCTGGGTGTCCATGTAGTAACCCACGCTGCCACCCGCGACTGCGCCGATACCGGCGGCGGTGAGCATACGTTTGCGGCGGTCGGCACTGCTGGCGTCCTTGTTTTTAACGTAAGAAACCACCGCGCCGATACCTGCGCCGATGCCGGCGCCCTTGGCGGTGCTGGAGACTTTTTCTTCGCCGGTATAGGCGTCAAACGTGGTGCAGCCAGAGAGAACAGACAGCGCGGTAAACGCAGCAATCAGGGTTTTATTCATATTTAATACTCACTTTAATTTATGGGATTTTCAATGATATAACGGGCAGTATGCCATAAGAAATCGATTATTATCGGCTCCGGTAGACCGCCCGGGGGCGCAAGGGTTCACTGAATTTCGCAGCAGGACGCTATCTGCGGGTCAATTTTCGCATCAGCATGATCCAGCTCCGGTTGAGGTTCAATGAAAAAGCGAACCGAAGCGCGATATCGATACCTGCAGTCTAATCAGGCCGATAGCTGCGGGCCGAGAATGTATCCAGCCAGCTGGGAACAACATCGAGTGCTGAAAACAGCCGGCAAGTAACTTATTAACGTTCGAAGGTATACAGAATATCCGCGCCATGGGCTTCGCCGCTTTCAGCCTTGAGTTGCCATTTCTGGCTGATCTGGTAACGCACGGTCAGGGTGTTGATGGCTTCGATCAGGCCAACGCCATAACTCACGTAGAGTTTGGGCGAAAGATAACGCCCGACCACCAGTGATGCCTGGTCACCGCTTTCGCTGCTTTCGACACGCATTTCATCCAGCCCGAAACGGTCGCCCAGTAATCGTGCAATACGATCACCGCCGCTGAGGCCGAGCGCGAGCGTGGCTTTTGCCATCATCGCGCCTTCTTCGTCGGAAGCGTTTTCGATCGGGCGGCCGAGTAACAGGTAAGACAGTACATCGGTTTCACCCATGGTCGGGATGGAGAACAGTTCCAGCACCGGTTGATTCAGGCTGCCCTTGACCCTGAGGCCAGCGGTCACGTTATTCACCCGGCGCACGGCGCGCAGATCCAGCCCGGGGTTGGTCAGGGGGCCGCCAGTAAACAGCACGCGGCCGTGTTCGACTTCGAGGCGCTGGCCGTAGGCGCGATAACGGCCTTCGGGCACGGTGATTTCACCCGTGGCACGGGTTAGTTGTCCGGGTTCGTCTTCGACCAGCAGGCTGCCGCCGAAGCGGCCTTCAAAACCAAAGCCATTAAAGTTCACGCGCTCGCCGAGGGTGACGCGGACTTTTGTGACCGTGGTCCATTTCTGTTCAGCCAGCTGTTGTCCGCCGATGATCACTGCATCATCAGACGTGCGCGCGGCGGTGGTGATGTCTTTGGGTTGCAGTTTGGCGTAGGGCACATGGATTTTGCCGCTGATATCGAGCGTGCGGTGTTGCAGTTTGATATTCAGATCAGGTGTGACGTTCACGCGTGCTTCGGGAATGCGCGAGACTTCAACATTGTCGCCCTTGATGGTGATTTCGGTCGGCCAGCCGGCAGCGCTGTCGAGCCGGGTGACGCCCGCCAGCACCAGGGTGCCATCACCGGAGTTCGCGCTAAGTTTAAAGTTGAGTTTTTCAAAGCCGTCACTCTGTGCGTTCAGGCTTAGCTGTTTTACATCCAGCCCGAGGCGTGGAATGCGCAGGCCGCCCTTGAGTAACTGGGCACTGCCCTTGAACCGGGGCTGGGCCAGGCTGCCGGCAGCGGAAATACTGACTTCAACTTCGCCCTGCAGGTCCTGAATTTCCGGCACCAGTGCTTCGATGATGCCGAGTTCGTGGATGCCCAGTTGCGCGCTCGCCTGTATAGTCTGTGACGTATCCATGCTCAGCAGGTTTGCACCCGGCAAGGTCAGTTCGGCGTGCAGGCGATCGCCATTGGTCATGGCGAAATCTGCGCTGGCATCGATGGCTTTTTGATTGAGTGAAACCAGCAGTTTGCCGGTGCGGTATTCCCAGCGTTCGCGTTCACCTTCCAGCAAGGGATAACTGACCACGCCTGCAGGCAAATCGATACTGGCTTCGCCGAGCAGCTGGTCCGGTGCCTGGTATTGCAGCGTGGCGGTTGCATTGGCGAGGCCTTCAAGTTTCATGTCGGGCGGTAGCCACGGGCTGAATACAAGCAGGGGAAGTTTTTGTGCTTTTATGCTGGCGTGCCAGGCGCTTTGTTTTTGTTCAAGCGTGGTACACAAGCTCGCAGCTTTAGTGCTGTGCCAGCAGAGCGTATCGGCAATAAAACGATCCTGGCTGATATCGAGTGCGACGGGTTTGTCGAGTTGCCAGTTATCAAATTGCGTGCTGTTCACATTAAATTGAACCAGCTGACCGCGCCAGCCCTGCGCCCAGGATTCGCCCTTGAGCTCGATCACGGTGGTGGCCAGTTTTGAAACGGCCTTGGCCTGCATGTGCTGGTTATTGGCATTAATGCTCAGTGTTTGCAGCTGGTTGCCACTTAGATTGAGCGCCTGCGCGTTTACCCTGGCATCTATCTGCTGCCACTTGAACAGGTCTATCGCCACCGTGCCCTCGATCAGGCCGAGCGCAACACCGGGCAATTTTATATCTTTACCATTGAAGCTGGCTTTCACCACCGGGGTATCGCGTGGCCCGTCGAGCTGGCCCTTTGCCTGCAATGTGCCCTGAGCCTGGGGATAGAGTTCGGCGAGGTTGCTGGAGTTAATTGTCCAGTCGAGTTTAAGACTATCGCCGGCCTGTCCGTTGAGTGTGAGCTGCGACTTGCCGGAATTAAAATTGAGTTGCGAAATAGCCAGGCTGTCGTTTTTCCAGCCAAGCCGACTGCGCAATGCAACCGGGTAGCCGCGCAACACGCCGCTCAATTTGCTGATGTCAGCCTCTGCGATTAACTGGTCGTTTTCATAGCGGCCGGTGCTGCTCAGTTTTGCGTTGAGTTTTCCCGGCCATTGCGGCAGTAATCCCGCGGGGTCGATATTGGCGGCGGTGATGTCGGCGGTCCAGTTGAATCTGGTTTTCCAGTCGAGTTTTGCAGTTGCATTGACTTCACCCTCGAGCGTATTGATATGCAAAGACTGGAATTCGAGTCCCTCGAGATTGCCGGTCGCCTTCGCCTGCCATGCAGACGGGATGTACTCTGGCCAGGGGCTGTCGGTATTCAACTCGATGCGATAGCTATCAAGCGAACCGGCAATCGTGCCATCGCCGCTGGCGCTGTTAAACCAGGTCGGTTCGCTCAGCATGGGCCAGCGTAAATTTGTCCACTTGAGTGCAAGCTCGACGTCACCGCCGTTGCTCGCCGGTTGCCAGCGACCGTTGGCTGCGAGCTGCGTCTGGGTGATGGCTGAATGCAACGTTAGCTGTTTAATTTTAATCTTGTTATCCGCCAGGCGTTGCAGTTCAAACGCGGCATCGAACGCGCCGGTCTCGGGGGTGTTGCCGTCGAGCGTTCCCGACGCGGTTGCGGTAGCGAGGTCGCCCCGGGCTTTAAATTTTAATGCGCCGCTGAGTGGCGGCAGGCCGGGGTCGAGTTTCTGCAGATCAAACGCGCTGGCATCGACACTGGCCTGCCAGTTGAGCTGATCAAGCAGGTCGTTAATATTGCCATCGAGACTTAACTGCAACGGCCCGGACAATTTCTGTGTTAACTGCGTAGCGTGTATGTCGCCCTTGAGCTGTCCACTGCCTTTGAGCAGTTCGCTGGAAGGCAGGGTCGTTTGCCAGTCCAGCTTCAGCGTATGTTTATAGCGCTTCTCGGCTTTGAGTTTTCCCCTGAGATTAAAACTGAATGACTCTGCAATGACATCGAGCTGTTTGATATCGATTTGACTGAACAGCGTGCTCGCACTGAGTTTGATCTGATTAAGCGTAAAATTTTGTTCATCCTGCGTCAGGCTAAAGCCGTCCACCTCGGCCTGTCTTATCACGGTGAGCCAGGGCAGGCTGATGTCGGGCAGGGTGATTTTGTCTATTTGCGTTTGTGTCTGCTCAGGTGTCGGGGTTTTCGCTAACACGATATCGAGCGATTTGATGGTCAGTCGGCTGATATCAATATTGGCAGTGAGCAAGGAAAGCAGTCGCAGGTCGATGATGATGGTTTCAGCATTGACCTGCACGCCGTCCTGCGTGTATCGCACAGCATCAAGCGTCATCGGGCCGGCGAGGCTGCCCGAGAGTTGTTGCATACTGAATGTTTCAGGCAGGTACGGCTGCGCCTGTCGATACGCCCATTGCAAACCGCTTTCGGTGGCCAGTAGCCAGCCCAGTGCAATCACCGGCAACAACAGTACTAGCAGGATTACCAGGCGCCAGCGTTTCACAAGTCCGGCCCGATATTAATGTGTATGCGCCAGGGATTGCCGTCCAGCGTCAGCGCGCTGGCAAGATCAATGCGCACCGTGCCGATGGGCGATTGCCAGCGCATGCCAAAGCCAACACCGCGGGCGAGCTTGTCGCTGAAATCATCCATCGCATTACCGGCATCATAAAACACCGCCGCACCCCACTTGCTTTCAAAATAGTGTTCGAACTCGATGCTGCCGGTCATCAAATACTTGCCCCCGATGACATCACCGTCTTCATCGACCGGGCCGAGTGATCTGATAAGCATAACCACGCACACTCTGCGAACCGCCGGTAAAGAAACGCACTGATGACGGCAGCTGGTCGAAGTTATTGGTCCAGGTGCTACCGATGCTGCCACGCGCGATAATTCGGTTGTTACGTATCGGCGTGTTAATCGCCTTGATGCCGCCCTGGGCCTGGAAAAAACTGGTATCGGACACATACTTGTCGTTGGCGCCGCGCAGGCTGATGTCAAACCGCAGGCCGTCGATGGCGTAGATAAAACTGTCGCCCCAGGTGCGGCTCCAGCTCACGCCGGGCATCAGCAGGGTGGAATCACCGCTGGTGTCGGCGATAATATAATCTTCCTGCTGATAGTTGAGTGAAATGGATTCACGCCATTCGCCACGGCTGCGTTTGAGGCTGGCACCGACAGTGCGCACGGTGCTGTCACTGGTGTCGGTTTTTTCATTGATGACACCGGCGCTATAAATCATTTGATCAGTGCGCGGGTTGAGCACCGGCACGCGGTAATTTGCACTCAGGCTGTAACCGATCTGGGACAGTTTGATTTCGGTATCAAAGCGGTGGCCTTTGGTATTCACCCGCGGAATCTGCCAGCCGAACTTGGTGCGCGCACCCGAGTCAGTACCGTAGCCCAGGCCGATACTAAAGCGATGGCGTTTGCGCGGTGTCAGTGACACGTTGACCGGAATTTCATCACTGTCGGCCAGTGCCTGGCCGGGGGATACTTCAACGGTGCGAAAATAATCGCTGTCGTTAAGCGCCTGCTGAAAATCTATTAACTCACCCAGGGTGTAGGGTGAACCGGTTTCAAACGGGATATAGCGCCGTAACAAATCTTCATCGAGTACATCCTGTTGCAGGGAGACTTCACCGAAACGATAACGCACAGCGCCTTCATATTTGAGAAATACACGCGCTTCGTAGGCGTCAAGATCAATCTCGACACGGTGCTCTACAAACTGTGCATTAAAGTAACCACGCTCGGCGGCCAGCCGTGCCAGGCTGGATTTGATTTTTTCGTAGAGCAGGTGATCAAACACGTCGCCGGTGTGAAGTGGCAGCTTGCTGAGCAGGGTTTCAAATTCGGGATCGCTACGCATCGGCTCGCTGATGCTAATGTTCAGTTGTGCAATGCGCAGTGCCGGGCCGGGGTCGACCTGGTAGCTGGCTTTCCAGCGTTCCGGGCTGACCATCATCAGGCTGGATGCGACCACGGGACGATAATAGCCGAAGGGTTGCAGGGCACTGGTAATTTCAGCCAGGGCTTTTTTATGCAGCCGGCGCAGGCGTCCTTCGCTCAATAAGGCGTTGTCTTTTTGTTGTTCAATACTGAGAAACAGCCGAATGTTATCTACCAGTGGTTGTGAGACACCGCTGATGTCGACAGTAACGCTGGTCTGCGCAAACACTGTGGTTGAACACATGCAGAACAGCAGGATGAGCAGCACGCGCTGCATTATGTGCATTACGCTTTCTTGGTTGGCTTAAAGGATAGTCTGACAGGATGCGGGCGACGTGGTTGCATACAAAGCATCATATACAAATAATAAACCCATGTGTATCAGCGTTGCAGCTGTGCCGTGATTATCATGACAGTGCACGCCGGGCCGGCCTGCACTGAGACAGTGCCCGGGCGCGTATCATACCGCGTCGAGTTTACGCATGACGCCCGGCAGCAGTTTCATGTCCACCAGCGATGTTACAAGCGCTTTGCCAAATGACGCTTCTTCTTCGTACACCAGTTTGTAGTACTGGATTTTCATGGTGAGTGCACTGCCAAATATAATCGACACCAGGGTGATAAAAGAACCCACCGCCAGCGTCGAGGTGCCGGTGATGCCCTGGCCAATGGTGCAACCCATGCCGAGTACGCCGCCGGTGCCCATCAATAATCCGCCGATGACATGGGTGATGAAATCTTTCATCGAGCTGAACCATTCAAAACGGAAATTGTGCGACAGCACTGAATATACAAACGCGCCGACCAGCACGCCAATTGCGCCCACCAGTGCAAAGCTCAGAAAGTTTTTATTGAAGCCCTGTTCGATATACTGGTATGCGTGTGCCGGCGGGGCAATGAAGGTATACGATTGCGCACCGACAGCATAGGGGCGTACTTCGGCAAATTCGAGTTCTTCGAGATAGCTCTGACCGGTAGCGCCGGCGGTGATGTACCACGCCACAGCGATGGCGCCACCGATTAGAAGTCCGGCGGCAACCAGGTCATAACTGCTACGAAAATCCGCTGACTTGAAAACCCATACCGCGATCAGCAGTGCGATGATTGCGCCCAGCAGCGGGTTCATTATGTCAGCTGCGTCTGATCCGGTGAGCCCCGCCGCGATCTGGCCGAGTGACTGGCCGGGGATTTCGTGTAATGAAAGATCGGTCGCCAGCGGGGTCATCCATTGCAGGAATACCAGGTGGTCAAAACTGGTAAACATCATTAGCGACGCGGCGATGCCGATGAACACCAGCAGCACCAGTGATTTGCCATTGCCGCCGCCGAGGCGTACCAGGGTTTTATTTCCGCAGCCGCTGCCGAAGGTCATGCCGATGCCAAACAGGATGCCGCCGACGATATAGCGCAGCCAGACAACAGTGCTCACCCGGTAGGGCGGATTGGACGTCGCGTTATTGGTGGTGAGGCTCATGTCGACCAGCCCGGCGTATTCCATCCAGGCGACCCCGGCAATGGCGACGGCAATCGCGAGAAACCACGAACGCAGGCGGTTTTTGTCACCCATGTTGACCCAGTCAGACACCGCACCCATGGTGCAAAAATTACTCCGGCTGGCGATTGCGCCAATAACGAAGGCGAGCACAAATGCCCATACGAGTATTTCGTTACCGAGAGACAAATTCATGGTGGACTCCAGTGATGATGATAATGGCCGGAAACTCTACCGTGTGTAGTCTTCGCAGGCTGTTATTTCGGGGCGTGCGAAGTGCTACGCCAGGCGCCAACTTTACCACCAAACCGGTTCGGATTTAAGTTTGACTGGCGTGTGCCTGCATAATGCTTTATTTATACAGTGGTTCCAGCGTGGCGCCTGGTGTGCGCCCGCCGGTATCGGGTGTATCGCGAAACCGGCTAAACGCGCTGGCGAGTGCTTCGCCTTGCCAATGCCCGGGCGTGGCGCTGTAGAGCGCCGAGTTCAATGCACGAATTGCAGCGCCGAGTTCGGCATCACAATGCTGTGCCACATCGGCAAGGTTGGCGATGTGCGCCAGCGGCCATTTGGTTTTCGCCCAGTCCAGCAATGCCTGGCGCGTTTCGCTCGGCTGGTTGGCCTTGCTGTGTTTTTGCACCGCGCGCGCAAGTGTTGCCAGTGACGCGGTTTTGTTCGACGGCCGTGGAGTGCCTGCGCGTTTGCGCAGCAGCAGAATCAGGGTCAGTATCCAGCCGATACCGAGGGCGATGCTCAACCCGCGCCAGTACTCTGCACGCGGGTCTTCAACCACACTGCCTGCGGTTGCGGCAGGCTGGTTTTGTGCAGGTGCTGTCACCGGTGTTTGTAGCTGCGGTGGATTCGACAGAATGTTGGCCACACCGCTGACCCGCAGCACGGTTTCCGGCAGTGTGGCCATTTCAGCCTTGCCGGTTTGTGTGTTCCACCACGGAATGTTCAGCGCAGGCAAACGGTATTCACCACGCGCACCGGGGATCAGCGCCACTTTCATGGTGCGTGTGCCGATCACACCTTCGCTGGTGTTTTCGTTTTCCTGAGCGGCCTGGTCCGGGTATTGTTTCAGCCCCTTGATGTCCGCGAACTTGAGTTCGGGCAGTTGCTCCGCGGTGAGGCCTTTGGCAATCAAGGTGATTGTGCGGGTCACCGGTTCACCGGCCCTGAGCGCGGTGATGTCATCCGACCATTCTTCGACCAGGGTGATCTGGTTTGCAGGTAACCACTGGCTGACGTCCTGCTGTGCCGGGATGGGTTTTATTTTCACGCTGACCGGTTTAGAGCGCAGGCGCTTGACCGTGCCGCGTTGAGTCAGGCTGTCGAATAATGATCTGGGTTTACCGCTGGACACCAGGCCTTCGAACAATACCGGCTTGAAGGTCAGCTCACCGCTGTGCTGCGCGAAGGCGGCAAACTTGAGTTCACTCACGGCAAAGCGTTCACCATTGCGAAACGCTTCGTAATTATTCACATCGCCCAGCTTGAAGAAAATTGTATCGGGATTATCGGTTTCGGGTTCGCTTAGCGTGGGGCGGCCGACCGGGATATTACTGAACAGCCGAATGGTGTAGACAATTTGTGATTGCACCCAGGCCTGTTTAACGTCGGTTTCAACCTCGATATAAATATTTGCGCCAGGGTCGCCGGGTTTTTGCGGTGCATTCTTGTGGATTGGAATGTTTAACAGTGATGCGCAGCGACGGACTCATGTCATTGCCAAATGGAATCGGCGGAATGGTAAATATGCCGGCCGCTTTACTGATCAGGGCGAGGTCCCAGGATTTTTTTAAGCTCCAGTTGCCATTGATCGAACGCATGTTGGTGCTTTGTGAACTATTTAGAATATCAAAATTCTGGGTGAGTGCGCTGAAGTCAGGATCATCCACATTGCTGTCGGCTTTCATATATCAGATGAAACGATTCGTCCAGCAATACCGGGTTGCGGCTGAGTTTGGCGGTAATGTTGGCCGCCTGCGCACTGCCGACGAAGCCGACACATATAATGCACAACACGGTGCTGATTAACTGGAAACGCTTTACCATGGTTGTTCATCCTCGACCTGGTCCGGCAGGCGGCCGTACTGATAAATAAATTTGCGACGCAACAGGCCACCGGGTCATCGGGAATCCGGCGCAACCATTGCTCGCTAGCCTGTTCATCTTCACTGGCTTCGGCATTGTCCTTGTAGTCGGCCTGCATTTGTTCCTGCGTGTCCTGTTGTTCGGTGTTTTCCTCGTCAGGTTTGTCCTGCTCGGCCCTTAAGTCATCTTTTTCTTTTTCGGTCTCGGGCATTTGTTCCTGTTTTGCCTGATCGCTCGACGGGTCTTGCTGCTGTTCTGGTTCCTGTTCGGATGGCTGCTCGCTTTCGGATTGTGAATCCCGTTCTGACTGATTCTGCTGCGCCGACTGCTGGTCCTGTTGTTGTTGATCTTGCTGCTGGCTGTCCTGTTGTTGCTTGTCCTGATCCTGATCCTGTTGTTGTCCCTGTTGCGGGTTTTGTTGTTGTGCCTGCTGCTTTTCAAGTTCTTTTTCGACCAGGTCACGATTGTATTTTGCATCATCGAGATCGGGCGCCAGTTTCAGCGCTTCATCGTAGGCGGCAAGCGCTTCTTCGTAGCGTTTCAATTGCGCCAGGGCATTGCCGCGGTTGTAATACGTGTCAGCGCTTTGCGCTTCGGGCAGGGTGTCTAAGGCCTGTTCGTATTGTCCCGCACGGTATTGCGCCGCGGCTTTCCAGTGTGGTTGCTGGAACATCTCTGCGGCACTGGCCGCATCGCCCTGTTCGAGTCTGCGTGCGGCTTTCTGGTCCGGTGTCAGCCACAGGTATTGCGGATCAAGTTTTAAAGCATCGAGCATGCTGTCGGCTGCGTAGGCAGGTTGCGGGATATGGACAGAGATGAACAATAAAACCACTGATGCCAGCCAGCCGCGGCGAGCGCCGAGTGCTGCAAGCGGGATCACCAGCAATAATAACCACGGGCCTTCTTCGCGCCAGCTGTCAGCAGTGAGTTCGGTGGCGGTGCTGTTCTGACGCGCGCGTACATTATTGAACAGTTTGCCGAGGCGTTTAATGTCAGTGTCATCGGCCTGCATGTTGAGATACAGCCCGCCGCCGAGTTTTGCCGCGGACTGCAACAGCCCAGGTTCAAGTTTTGGAATCACGATAGCGCCATTGCGATCCTGCAGAAAGCCGGTTTCGAGCGGAATCGGCCCGCCTTCAGGCGTACCGAAACCGAGCATCGAGAGGCGAATGTATTGCGCGGGCAGGGGTTCGATAGCCTCGAGGTCGCTGGCACGAATGCCGTCGGTCATCAACAGAATGTCACCGTTGCTGGCGCCTGACTGCAGTAATAACTCGCGCGCCTTTTTTATGGCTTTGGTCGCGCGACTGCCCTGTGCCGGCATCAACGAGGTTTCAAGCGCGGGCACAAGGTTGGCAATGGTGGCGGTGTCATCAGTCAACGGCGTTACCGTAAAAGCATCGGCGGCGTACACAATCAGTGCGGTTTGTCCGCCCTTGCGCATAGCGAGTATGTCGAGCAGTTTGAGTTTTGCGCGTTCAAGCCGCGAGGGCTTGATGTCGGCTGCATCCATCGACTGCGAAACATCAAGCGCGATTACCAGTGATGAAGTTTCACGAAACACCGGTTGCGGCAGTTTGTGTAACACCGGGCCGGCCATGGCAATTATGCTCAGGCTGGCTGCAAGCGCAATAATAAATAACGGCCAGCGACTGTGTTTGTGCGTGGTATCGCTGAGCAGGTGCGGCAGTAAATTCGCATCGCATACTGACTGCCAGCTAACGCTGGTGGTTTTACGCCGCACAGCAAACACGATGTAGAGTAATAACGGGATGAAGGTAAAAAACCATTCAGGCCGTAGAAATTGCAGCTTGTCGATGACGTCCATAATATCGATCATGCCCAGCCCACCTGTCTGAAAAGTCCGAGCAGGCTGGCGAGTACCAGCGCAGCCGCCAGTGGCAGGTAGAACAGCGACCAGGTCGGCCGGTAACTGCGGCTGTCACGTTCGACCGGTTCGAGTTTATCGATCAGCTGGTAAATTTTTTGCAGTTCTTTTACATCATGTGCGCGAAAGTATTTCCCGCCGGTGATGTCTGACACTTTTTTCAAAGTGGCTTCATTCAGGTCGCGGCTGCCGCGAGGACCAATACCGATGGTGTGAATTTTAAGTTGCTTGCGCGCGGCGATTTGTGCGGCGCGTTCGGGGCCGATTTCACCGGCATTGCTAACACCGTCGGTGAGCAGTATTAATACGCGGTCGTTGCTGCCGGTCGCATCCAGCCGTTTCACCGCGAGGCCGATGGCATCACCGATGGCAGTGGCGCGACCGGCGAGGCCGGTGACGGCTTCGCCTAAAAGTGTTTTCACCGTGGCGCGATCGAACGTCAGCGGTGCCTGCACGTAGGCCTGTTCGCCAAATAAAATCAGGCCGATGCGATCGCCCACACGTTGTTCGATGAATTCGCCGGCAACAGCGCGGGTGGCTTCGAGTTTACTAACGCTGCGAAAACCATAGGTGAATTCCTGGTTCATGCTTTCTGACAGGTCGATCGCCAGCATCAGGTCGCGTCCGCTCACCGGCAGTTCAATCGCAGCACCAATCCATTGCGGGCGTGATGCTGCGAGCAACAGGCAACACCAGGCAAGAAAAAACAGCAACAACGGCCACTGGCGTTTGCCGTTGCGTTGTTTTGACTGTGCAGCCAGTTCAAAATCCTGCAAATACGGCACCCGCAGTGCGGCATCGTTTGCATCAGTGGCGCGCGGCAACAGCAGGCGCAGGATCATCGGCAGCGGCAGCAGGTAAACCACCCAGGGCCATTCGAATTCGATCATGGCGTTTTCTTCCCGGCAACGTCCGCGCGTTTGTTCGGTTGTGCGCTTAGCCAGCGTTCGCACAGAGCGAGTAAGGCTGCGCTGTCAATGTCGGGCGTGGCAGTGTTCGGCAGGTAAGGCGCTGTCGCCAGCCATTTGCCATTGCCCAGTTCAAAGCTGTTGCTGTTTTTGCGCGCGCGTGACGTGTCATCCAGAAATTGCAGCCAGGCATCGCCGGTCAGACTTGCGGCGGTATGCCTTGGATAAAACGAAATACTGGCGCGACGCATCAGTACCGAGAGTTCGCGTAACAGTGTGGTTACATCCCGGTGTTGCTCAAATTGTGCGCGGATAGTTTTGAGTGCTTTCAGGCTGTCACGGTGGCGCTGTTTTTTTTGCCAGCGCCGAATGCCCAGCCAGATTGATATGCCGAGTACGATAAGTGCAAATATGAGTAGCCACCAGCCGGGCGCCGGCGGCCACCATGAAACCGGTTCCGGCAGATGAATATCGCGTAATGGCAGAGTCGCGGCAGTTTCATTCATGGCGGTCAGACCGGTTCAGGTGGCCGCGCGAAACTGGCTGTGCTGGCCGGCGCGCACACCAAGGCCGTGTTGCAGGCTGCTGAGCACATCATCGTGGGTGCACAGCGGTAACAAATACATGCGGTGCTGCTGGCAGAGTTTGCGCAGGCTGTCCTGGTGCTGTTCAAAACGCTGCTGATAATGCTGGCGCAGCTCGTTGTCACGGGTGTTGAGTTGAATCTCGCGTGTGCCGTCACTTAGTCGGTAGTGTCCCGGCGGTGGCAGGCCGGCTTCGAGTGGATCGTACACCTGCACCAGCACTACATCGTTATGCCGCGCGGTGTTGACCAGGTGCGCGCGCGAACTGCCGTTTAGAGTGTGGCCGCCGTCATCACGAAAATCACTGAACATGAAAATCAGGCTTCCGGGGCGCGCGACCTTGCGTAACCGGGCCATGGCCTTGTCCATCTGGCGCGGAGTTTTAGCCTGGCGCTGTGCGGCAGTACGTTGCCAGGCGCCGTGCTTGCAGATGTTGCCGATCAGGTCGAGCACGGCTGACTTGCCACGCCGCGGTCGTATTTCACTGTGTTCATCACCGGCAAACACCAGCGCGCCGAGGCGATCGTTATTGTTGCACGCACTCCAGGCAATCAAAGTCGCGGCCTGGGTGGCGATCACGGATTTGTATGCACCGCGGGTGGCGAAAAACATCGGGTCATTCAAATCCAGCCAGAGAATCACCGGACGTTCGCGTTCTTCCTCAAACACCTTGGTGTGCGCAGTGCCGGTGCGTGCAGTGACGCGCCAGTCCATGTTGCGAATGTCATCGCCGGGCAGGTAGATGCGCGATTCTTCGAATTCCATACCGCGGCCCTTGAACGATGACTGGTAAGCGCCGCCCTGGCGCGCGTGTATCTTGCCGCTTTGCAACGGCAGTTGCGCCGCAAGCTGACGCAACCGAATCAACGACTGCGCACTGACGCTGGTGATGTTGTCTGTTGGGTCAGGTTGCTGCATGTTGATTCTTTAGAAACAAAAAAAGCCTAAACCGCGGAGACGCAGAGGACGCAGAGAAGGATTTTTATGTAAAAACAAAAACACTTGATTATGTATGTCCAGGGTTTGTAATAATATTTTTATTAATTATTGCTGTTAACAATAATTATGTTTTCTCTGCGTCCTCTGCGCCTCTGCGGTTAATATTTTTTAAGGCACCGCGATGCGCGAAATCAGTTCGCGGATAAACGTATCCGGGGTCACGCCTTCGGCTTCGGCTTCGTAACTTAATATGATGCGATGGCGCAGCACGTCGTAGGCAATCGCCTGGATATCATCGGGCGTAACAAAGTCGCGACCGGCGAGCCAGGCGTGGGCGCGGGCGCAACGGTCGAGTGCGATCGTGGCGCGCGGGCTGGCGCCGTACAGCAGCCACTGGCCGAGATCGTCGCCATAGGCGGCCGGGTTACGTGTCGCCAGAACCATGTGCAATAAATACTTTTGCAGGTTTTCGGCCATGTGCAGTTGCAGTACGTCACGGCGTGCTTCGAATATATCCTGCTGGCTGATTTTATCGTTGACCACCGTGGTTTCATTGCCAATGTCGCTGTTTTCAGCGATGGCTTCTGCGCGCGCCAGTGCCAGTATTTTGCTTTCGGCATCGGCATCCGGATAACCGATGCTGACGTGCATCAGGAAACGGTCGAGCTGGGCTTCGGGCAGCGGGTAGGTGCCTTCCTGCTCGATCGGGTTCTGGGTCGCCATCACCATGAACAGCCGCGGCAGTGGATAGGTGATTTTGCCGACCGTGATCTGGCGTTCGGCCATGGCTTCGAGCAGGGCGGACTGGACTTTGGCCGGCGCACGGTTGATTTCATCCGCCAGCACCAGGTTATGAAACAGCGGGCCCTGCTGAAATACGAAGGATCCGTCCTGCGGGCGATACACCTCGGTGCCGGTGAGGTCGGCAGGCAGCAGGTCAGGGGTGAACTGGACGCGGTGAAAATCGCTGTCGATGCCATCACTGAGCACCTTGATGGCGCGGGTCTTGGCCAGCCCGGGCGCGCCCTCGACCAGCAGGTGGCCATCACACAGCAGCGCGATGAGCAGTCGGTCGACCAGCGTGTCCTGGCCGATGATATGGGTTTGTACGTGGTGTTTGAGTTTCTGGATAGCCGCTTGTGTTGTCATTTATTGGGTTGCCATGTTTCGCGATTATTATTGTTGTCTTGTGTTCGAACCTGCTGGATGGAATACACCCGTATTTCATACTCACAAAAATATTCATGTTGCCCCGTTACCGGGGCCGGAAGGGTTGTGAGTATCGACTGAATTAACGCATTGAAGTTCAGCCGCACGCTGGCGCACATTGTACAGCCTTTGTGTGCTGATTTAGGGACTGATTCGATGAATTCAAGAGGCCGGCGCCCGGGATTTTCTCCGGCCGCCGGTTACTGTGGTTTATTGCTGGTAATGCAGGCTGACAAACAGTGCAATCGGCGTGTTGTTGCTGGTGTTCTGGAAAAAATCGATCGAGGTCGAATATTCCTTGTCCAGCAGGTTCTCTAGCCGTGCTTTCAGCTGCCAGTGCTGGTCGATGGTTTTAGCAGCCGTCAGATTGATAATGCCGTATCCCGGCAGCTCGATGCTGTTGCTCGCGTTGGCATAGCGCGGGCCCTGTGCCAGCACACTGGTGCCCAACTGGACACTGCCAAAATTGCGTGCAGCACTGAGCTTGAGGGTTTGTTTCGCGCGGCCCTGCAACACCAGGCCGCGTGGTTTTATCCACCGGGTCGATCACTGACAGGTTGAAATTCAGGTTCCAGGCATCACGGCGGACATCGAGCTCGGATTCAACCCCGCGAATGCTGGCGCGCGCGGCGTTTTCCACCGAGGTGAAGCTGTTGTTGAGCACGATCAGGTTTTTGATCAGGGTGCGATACACATTCAGTTGCCAGCTGCCCCAGGGCTGGCTGGTGGTAAAGGCAATTTCCGATGTGCGTGATGTTTCCGGTTCAAGATCCGGGTTGCCGCTGAAAAACGGATCGACAAAATACAGGTCATTGAACGATGGTGCGATAAACGCCGTGCCCTGTGAAAGCCGAATGCGTTCACTGGCACTAATGTCATACGCCCAGGCGATGCTGCCGGTGGTGTGACTACCAAAGGCTTCATTGTCATCGAGTCGTGCCGCCAGTTGCAGCTGATTGCGGCCGAACTTGTCCTGCACCAGGGCATACACCGCGCGATTGCTGCGCTGGTTTTCCGTGTATGGCGTGGTAGCTTCAACCTTGTCATTAATGTAATCAGCGCCGAGACTGGCCTGGCCGGTGTCACCAAAATTAAGCGTATTGATCCAGTGTGCCTGGTCGCGCCGGGTGATGAACAGCGTGACTTCATTATTAATAAGGCCGGGCGTAAAAAAATCACGGCTGTTGCGCACGGTGACAAGTTCGTCCTTGCTCTGGCCGATTTCAAACCGGCTGTTCCAGGCTGAATTCACATCGGTGTCGGCGCCCAGCTGGTAGTTTTGCTGGATCGAATCCGATGCATTATCAAACGTGTCATTATCAAACCGGGTATTGCCGTCGGCATACAGGGCATTGGCAAATAACCGCGTACGTGGATTGAGCGCATGTTGCAAACGCAGGTTGACCGAGTCGTTGTCGTAGCCATCGCTGTCGTTTTCGGTGTCGTTGGTGACATCGAAACCTTCAGTCTGGTAATGATTCACCGCGATGTTAAGCGTGGTACTGTCATTGCCAAACTGGGTGGCTGCGCTTGCGGCCGCGGTATGCAGTGATCCGCTGGTGATCGACGCCGTGGTTTTATTATCACTGCGGGTAAACACCTGGATCACGCCGCCGATGGCTTCGGAGCCGTACAGCGATGAGCGCGGTCCGCGGATCACTTCGATGCGCTCGATATTATCAAGCGGGATCAGTTCGATTGCGGCCGAGCCGGTGGTGGCCGAGCCGACGATATTGCCATCGATCATCAACAGGAACTGGTCAGAGCTGGTGCCGCGTAAAAACGTGCTTACCTGGTGGCCGCTGCCGCCAGTGGTAAGGAAGTCCAGTCCCGGAATGCGCTCGCGCAATAATTCAACGGTTGATTGCGACTGGCTTTGCGCGATATCTTCACGTGTTAACACACTGACGGCCGTCATGGTCTGGTCGGCGCTTTGTGCCACGCGTGATGAAGTAATGATCGGATGTAGTCGTGTTTCAGCCTGCGCCTGCAGACAGAGTGTTGCCAGTATGGCAACGCAGAGAGGTTTAATCATGGGGTATTGCTCCCGCGCCCGCCGCGCGTGTAAGTTAGAGGGCACCACGGGCCGGTCTCCGGGCTGATGAGTGTCTTGCGACTTTGCGCCTGTCACCTTCCCATAAGCATGCTTACAGTGGTGTACGACAGGGCTTTGACTCAATCACCGTTGCGGGGGCAGCGTCAGAATTGCGTTTGTAACTACTCGAGATCGCTGAAAAAATATTCAGTGACTCCAGAATCGCTTACTGACTTCCCGTTTAACCTGTTGCAGAATGGCTCTACAACAGGCACCTGCGGTAAGCTGCACATTAACTATTTAGGAACATAACGACAACACCCACAATGGCTAATCGACTGACCAGGATATATACGCGCACCGGTGACAAAGGTGAAACCGGCACCGCAAGCGGGGCCCGTTTGCCAAAAGATGACCCGCTGATGCAGGTACAGGGCGAAGTCGATGAGCTTAACTGTCAGCTCGGTGTGCTGGCGGTCAATCTGACAGGTGACAATCTTGCTGTGATTCGAGATATACAGCATGCGCTGTTCGATATCGGCGGTGAGATCAGCCTGGGACAGCCAATACTCAAGCAGAAACAGGTCGATGCGCTTGAGCATCGCATTGATGCATTCAATACAAAGCTGCAGCCGCTGAAAGAATTTATTCTGCCGGGCGGAAACGAGGCAGGTGCATTATGTCACCTCGCAAGAGCCGTGTGTCGCAGAACCGAACGCAGCATGGTAGCACTCAACCGCAGCACCAGTCTCAGCCCGGTCTCGCTGGCCTATGTAAACCGACTTTCTGACCTGCTGTTTGTGTTCGCCAGGGTTTTAAATGACACAGATGAAATTTACTGGAAGTCTGAAAAGAATAAATAAGTCCACGGATGAACGCAGATAAACGCAGATGAATGCTGTACAGAAAAATAGAAGTTAAAATTATTAAGCGGCTGCGGAAGTAAATATATTTAAGGTAAAAGCGAGGGCGTTATGCGACTACTAAATCTCCGACAATCTGCACACTATTATCACAATAAATATCGTCATTCTAATTATCTAACAACATACTTATTTTTAATCTGTGTTCATCCGCGTTCATATGTGGACTGATTAAAATGAAAATTGGCATTGATCTGGGCGGCACTAAAATCGAGGGCATTGCGCTCGATGACAACGGTGCCGAACTGGTACATCATCGCGTGGCTACGCCACAGGGAAATTACGAAGCTACACTAGATGCGATTAAGCAACTGGTTACACATATAGAAACCTCGGCAGCGCAAACCGGTACTGTCGGCATCGGAACACCCGGTGCGATTTCTCCCGTCACCAGCCTGATGAAAAACTCAAATTCAGTCTGCATGAATGGCAAGCCGTTATTGCAGGACTTGACCACGGTATTGCAGCGCGACATACGTATAGCTAATGACGCCAACTGTTTTGCATTATCGGAAGCCACCGATGGGGTCGCGCACGGCGCGCGTACCGTGTTCGGCGTTATTATCGGCACCGGTACCGGTGCGGGTATTGTGGTCGACGGGAAAATTCTTGTCGGCCGCAACGCGATTGCGGGCGAATGGGGCCATAATCCGCTGCCCTGGCCGCTGGACATAGAGCTGCCGGGGCCGGAGTGCTATTGCGGCAAACAGGGTTGTATCGAAACCTTTGTATCAGGGCCGGGTATGACGCGTGATCACGAGTTATATGCCAATGTTATCCTGGAGTCGGAAACCATTGTCGCGAAAGCCAGGTTTGGTGATGAGGATGCACTTGAAACCATGCAACGCTATGAAGATAGACTTGCACGCGGGCTTGCGCATGTTATCAATATCATCGACCCGGATGTGATTGTGCTGGGCGGCGGTATGGGCAATATCAAGCGACTGTATAAAAACATACCCGACTTGTGGGGCAGGTATGTTTTTTCTGACCGGGTTGAAACCCGTTTGTCAGCACCAAAATTCGGCGATTCATCCGGCGTGCGCGGTGCCGCCTGGTTGTGGTGATTTTCTATGAAGGTCAGAATTATTTAGCCGCAAATGAACGCGAATGAACGCAAAATGTTTTATTCTGCGCCTGCGGCGCACTATACTAATCATCTTTATTTGCGTTTATTCGCGTTCATTTGCGGCTAGAATTATTTTATTTCTGCTGCCAGCTATTTCATTTCATCGCAGATGTGCGAGTTTTTGAAACTTTCTTCGCTGAATTTTTCGAACTGCATGGTGTTCGGCATCATGCTGCGGGCTTTTTCGCTGCATTTGCGGATTTTCGCCAGTTCCGGTGCGGCGCTGATTTCTTTACTGAATGCCATCGCTTTACTCATGGCCTTGTCACGCTCGCCGTTTCTGCACAGGGTTTTTATTTCCTGTTCCATCGCCTGGCCGCGTACTTTTAGTTTCTCCATTTCGTCCATGTTGATGTTTTGCATACAGCTCTGCATTTCCATGACCATTTGCTGCATTTTTGCGGGGTCCATACCCATGTATGGGTTGCCCGCGCCGTCATAGGGGCCGGCATGGCTGAGCAGGGGTGTAATTAATAAGAATATAATGGCTGCATATTTCACTTTATTCTCCGTATAATTTTTGGTGCATTGGGTGAAGTTTATGGTTTCGAAAATAAATCCATAGCCAGAAGTTTCATTTTGACAGCTTAGAAGTGCAGGAATGCGCCCACAAACAATCCATCAAAAGAAATATCTGTGGTGACGTTATCAACGTCGTCCAGCTCTATGGCAGTGGATCTCAGTCCAGCTTCTACGCCAACCAGGCCGAATTCATACAACAGGCGAACTCGCGTGTCTGACAATGTATTTCCGCTTACGCTGATCACGTTGATGTCACCACCCACTGATAAACCTGTAAAAGGCAAATCAAACTGGGCAGCCGCATAAATCATCGGGATGGTTTCTTCGAGCAGCAGGGTTTCAGTTGCGATGGTAAATTCACCGTCGAACTTTCTGAGCGTGAGCCCAACATCGAGGTTGACCCAGTTATCGAGCAGGCGCCAGTACAAGGTCAGGTCGGTGCTGTCGAGAGAAACCACAGCATTGCCTGCCAGTCCGGTCTGGCCGTTGAAGTTTACGCCGCTGGAAACACCGTTATGAGTCAGTGCAGTTGTTTCAAGTCGAACATTGGGCAGCAGGGGTAGCGGGTGGTCGAATGCGATATAGGCATAGCCTTCACTCTCATCGGATAAACCCAGCGAGTTTTGCATCGAGATGTTGTCACTGCCGGGATCCTGTGACTGGAAACCCCCGGAAGGGTCGTGGCTCCAGCTGCCGCCACCAACATATAAACCGAGAAAATCAGCGTTTGCAGTGCTGCTTAGCAGGGTGAGCGAGGTAAATGCAGTTATCAATAACTTGTTCATTCTATTGCGTCCTGTAGAGTTATTACCAGCCAGAAGAATAGGTCAGTGTGCCTGGTAATGCTGTGAAACGGGTCTGTTTTTTTGTGCATTTGCTTGCTGGTATGAGCCGTGCGCTGATTTATCAGGCGGCATCGCCGTCGCTGAGTACGCGACCGGGGTAATCGGCAACACCATGTTGCCTGTCTTCTCTGAGAATATCACGCTTGAATGCGGTTTCGTCAATCTTCGCACCCAGATGTTCGGCAATGATGCGCAGGTCAAGTTCCGCATTTTCTACGCATGAGGTCCCGCCAGGCGATGGTGTCATGTTGAATATGGCGCCGATGCCGGAATTGATTTTTGCTTCGCCCATAAGCAGCTTGCCGTCGTTCTTGTCGATTAACTGCGGGCGTATGCCGCCGACATGGTGCGCGAAGCTCAGGTCACCAATTTTTAATGAAGGTACGATCTTGCGCGCATCTTTCAGGAACAGGACTTTTCGAATCAGCGGGATTTCGAACAGCATGTTTTTCAGCATGTAGTTCCTGATGTCACTGACCTTGAGCAGGTCCCATAATGCTTTTGCGACTTTGCGATCGAAGCGAAACACGCGGAAAAAATCCGGCAGGGTGCTCAGGTTGTAACGTTCGAGAATCGGCAGCACCAGGGCAGTCGGGCCGAAACGGGTTTTGCCCGGCACCAGCACATCCGGATCACCGTGGATCGCGGCGAAAGGCAGGGCATCGTTCTGCACGGTGTACACCTTGCCGTTGAGTACATGCGGTGTGAAATAGTAACTGCCGGCGACGGGCAGGCACGAATAGTGCAGGCCGTAACCAAGATCGTGCGCAAGTTTAAGACTGTGGCCGCCGGCGCATACTACGAGTGAGCGCGTCTGGTAGCAGGTGTTGCGGGTCTCGACCTTGAACAGGTCATTCTCAATGGTAATGTGCAGCACTTCTTCATTGTAATGTATGCGTACGCGTTTGTTTTCGACAAAACCGGCCTGGCGGACAAATGAACGACTCAGGGCTTCGTAATTGACCGCGGTATACTCATCGGTGGAACCGAGCGCGACAATTTCGTCTTCGCGAAATTTGCCGTTCTTCATTGCGACTTCGGGTTCAATCCTGGCGATGTCTTTTTTTTCCAGCAGGCGCAGTTGCGGGTAATGCTGTTTGAACACCTCGTATCTTTTTCGCAGGTAACTGCATTCTTTATCGCCTATGCCGAGCACCATTTTGGGATATTTGAAAATAATGTGATGGCTGTCAGGCTGGCTGGCGGCGTAATTTTCCAGCATACATGCAGCACGTTTTACCTTGAGGGCTTTGTCGAGCGAGTAATTGGTTTCGATATCACCGCGGTGCAGGGTCTGGCTGTTGTTGCTGGAAAGCGAATTCACCCGCGCAGGCGCGGCGTATTTTTCGATCAGCCCGATGTGTTCAATGTCACTGTATTTTGCGGCGAGATAAAACAGCGCCGAGCCGGTTACTCCGCTACCGATAATTAACAGGTCAAACTGGCTGGACGAAGGCATGTTTTATGCAATGAATAATGAAAAATTAATAATGAATAATTAGTAATAAAATAGTTACTAGAGCAGCTTTGAGCGTATCACCATCATTTTTTCGATTTGCATGTCCTTGAATGTGTGCGGGATGCCGCCGACACCGTGACCGGAATGTTTCAGGCCGGCGAATGGCATCCAGTCGACCCGGAAGGCGGTGTGGTCGTTTACCATGATGGCAGAACCGTTGAGATGTTTGAATGCATACAGGCAGGTGTTGATGTTGCTGGAAAATACCGATGCCTGGAATGAAACATCGAGTGCGTTTGCGCGCCTGATTGCGTCGTCAATATTGTCGTATTCGTAGACCTGGATCACCGGGCCGAATATTTCATTGCGCGAAATGGTGGCATCATCGGGTGCATTGAAAAGCACCGTAGGCTGGTAAGTGCTGGCGGTGATATTTTTTCCACCACAGATTAATTCCGCCCCTTCCTGCACCGCTTCGCTTACCCAGGCGTGAATGCGATCGGTTTCCGATTCGCGAATCAGCGGGCCAACATCGGTGTCCGCCAGGGTGGGGTCGCCCACTTTCATTTTATTGCCGATATCGGCAATGTTGTTCGCGAGCTGTGCGTGCAATCGATTTATGCGCATACACGCGTTGTACTGAAACACAGACCTGGCCGGCGTGATAGAAGCCGGCCTTGGCGAGTAACGGGATAGCGTCTTCAAGATCGGCGTCTTCTGCGACAATCACCGGTGCGACACCGCCGTGTTCGAGTGCGCAGCGCGCTCCCGGTGCAAGTTGTGAGCGCAGCATCCAGCCGACTTTTGCGCTGCCGATAAAACTGAAAAATCCAACGCGCGCATCTGTCACCAGCCGGGTCGCGGCTTCGCGTGCGTCGGTGACAATGCCCTGGCACCAGCCATCGGGCAGGCCGGCTTCGCGTAGAATACTGATCAGGCGAAAACACGAGAATGGCGTATCGCCCGCCGGTTTGATAATGACCGGGCAGCCTGCGGCAATGGCGGGCCCGACCTGGTGTACCGCAAGATTCAGTGGATGATTGAATGCACTCACTGCAACCACCACGCCGATGGGTTCGTGCGTGGTGAAGGCCAGCCGGTTCATCGATGCGGCATTTTTCTGCATGGGAATTTCTTCGCCGTGCCCGCTGCGTAAAACTTCGATGCAGTTTTTAATGCCGTCGATGGCGCGCGCGACTTCGACGCGTGAATCGATCAGGGGTTTGCCGCCTTCGCGCGCGGCTTCAAGCGCGAGCGCTTCAGCCCGTGATTGCATGATGTCTGCGGTTTTATCCAGCACCTTGATGCGTTGTTCTGCGCTCAGCCAGTTTTTCCTGTCTCTATATAAAGCGTCGGCAGTGGCAAGCGCCATGTCAACGGCATTGTTGTCGCCGGTTTCGATGGTTGCAATATGCGCGCCGTCAAACGGCGCGGTGACATCCACCTTGCCGCTGGGCGTGGCGCCGGGGACAAGCATTTTGAAATGGTCAGACATAATATTTCCTGTTAATCACAGATTTTAACAATAATGCACCGCGTATTCGCAAAGTAGTGTATGTGAATATAAAAGCAAAAGGCGAAACCACAGAGGCACAGAGTACACAGAGAAAACAATAATTTATTGTAAGTCAAATAAACCATACGCAAGTTAGACGCAATTATTTTGGTTGAATAAATACAATATTTCAAATGCTTTAAACAACAGTAATTGTTTTCCCTCTGTGTACTCTGTGCCTCTGTGGTTTCGCTTATGAAGTTTTTCATCACATCAAATCGGGCACGCAATATCACCCAGCCGTTTGGTGAGTTTCATGTTTTCGTCGTAGTCGATCGGTATCACCACCAGGCTTGGGCCCATTTCTTCGAACGCGGTTTCCAGGGTGTCGACCAGGTTCTCGCTGTTGTCGACGAAGTGGCCGTGCCAGCCGAAGGCTTCGGCCAGTTTCAGCCAGTCGGGGTTACCAAATGACAGATCGGTGTGCTTGCCGAAATGTGCCTGTTGTTTCCAGGCGATCAGGCCGTATTCCTTGTCTTCCCACACCATGACAACGATGTCTGAATTCAGCCGTCGTGCAGTTTCCATTTCCTGCATGTTCATCATGAAGCCGGCATCACCGCAGATCGCGAGGATGCGTTTTTGCGGGAACACGATATCGGCGGCGATCGCGCCGGGCAGGGCAAAGCCCATCGAGCAAAAACCATTGGGTATTAAGCAGGTATTGGGTTCGTGGCACTGATAATGCCGAGCAATCCACATTTTATGTGCGCCGACATCGGACAGCAGCACGTCGTGGCGGCCCATCACCTGGCGTACGTCCCACAGCACTTTTTGCGGTTTGATGACACCGCTGGTTTTGTCGTCCTTGTACATTTCCAGTTCGGCACTCATGTCGCGGCGGGTGGCGGCCTGTTGTGATAAATCGAACTTGAGCGGTGTCTGTTCGGCAGCCACGCGTTCGTTGAGCATCCACAGCGCGTGCGCCAGGTCACCGACCACTTCGGTTTCGGGGTGAAAAAATTCATCGATTTCAGCCGGTAAAAAGTCGGCATGAATAATGTGCTTGTCGCGTTTTGAATTCCACAGTTCAGGATGGTATTCCACCATGTCGTAGCCGAGGCATAGCACCACGTCCGCGGCATCGATGGCGCAGGCGACCACGTCCTTGGCCTGCAGGCCGATGGTATACAGGCAGTAGTCAGCATTCATGTCGACGCAGCCCTTGGCCATGAAGGTGCTGATTACGCCGATGCCGGTTTTTTCACAAAAGGCGCGCAGCTGTTTGCTGGCGCGTTTACGAATACAGCCGTTGCCGGCAAGGATGATCGGTCGTTTGGCTTTTTTCAGGATCTGGTATGCCTGGTCGACGATTTTGTCGTCAGGCACCGGGCGCCTGAAACGGCGTGGCTGCATCGGGCTGGTTTTGGCGTCGTTGCTGGCGATGTCTTCGGGCAGTTCGATATGCACCGCGCCGGGTTTTTCAGTGCGCGCCAGGCGTACTGCCTTGCGTACGATTTCCGGGATATTGTCCTGGTGCAGGACCGTGGTCGCCCACTTGGTCACCGGTTCGAACATGTGCACCACGTCCATGATCTGGTGTGATTCCTTGTGCAGTCTTTCGGTCGAGCCCTGGCCGGTGAGTACCAGCATGGGTGAGCGATCCATATTGGAATCAGCAACCCCGGTAATCAGGTTGGTGGCGCCCGGGCCGAGCGTACCGAGACAGCCGGCAGGCTGACCGGTGAGACGGCCGTAGATTTCCGCCATAAATGCTGCGCCCTGTTCATGACGGCACAGGATGAACTTGATGGTCTCGGATTCTTCCAGCGAGATCATGAAATCGGCGTTTTCTTCGCCGGGTACGCCGAAGATATATTCAATACCTTCAGCTTCGAGACATTTGACGAATAGATCAGAGGCTTTCATGGCAATCCTTATACGTTATTGTTTGTGGTGCATGAATGATGTAGCGACGACGTGAGCCGACACTATAAGCTTATCGGTAGCTGATGCCAATATTCGAGGCGCCCGCGTTGTCGATCGCATGCTGCTGCTACGCAGCGCTTGCGGGTTATCAGCAGTGCAATCCTGTGGCTGGCCTGTGTTAGAATCGTGTTTCATCTGGATTAGCCCTGTTACGAGACACAGCCATGAATGCTCGCTTTATTACCCTTGTTGCCATCATTATATCGGTTGCGTTGTTTCGCTATTTGCCGCACCCGCCCAATGTGTCACCGATTGCGGCCATGGCCCTGTTCGCCGGCGCCAGCTTCAGTGATAAGCGCGCGGCATTCCTGGTGCCCTTTGCTGCATTGTTTGCCGGTGATTTGCTGATTGGCCTGCACGACACCATGGTATTTGTTTATTTTGCTTTTGGCCTGACTGTGCTGGCCGGTTTCGCGTTGCGTAATACCCGGCGCGTTAGTGTTATAGCGGCGTCGGTTGTCGGTACTTCAGTCGTATTTTTCCTGCTCACCAATCTCGGCGTGTGGCTGACTTCGGCGCTCTACCCGATGACATTGCAGGGCCTGTCACAGGCCTACGCTGCGGGCATTCCGTTCTTCCAGAATACGCTGCTGGGTAACCTGTTCTTTTCTGCCTTGCTGTTCGGCGGGTATGCCCTGTTGCGTAAGCGCGCTGGCTGGATGCAGGCCGATTCTGTATCCCACGGCTAGTGTTTGCGTTTTAGCCTTTAGCCCCAGCGTCCTTCGAATACAATTTTATCCACAGGTTTGCGAGCCCGCGCCTGCTGCTCGGCGTCGACAAACCCGGCATCCAGATTTTCAATCCTTCCCTGGTAGCCCACGGCCATCATCGCCATAGGCGTCACTGAATCGGGAATCGCAAAGGCTGTTCTTGCCGCATCCAGATCAAAGCCACCCATCTGGTGGGTGAATAATCCCAGTGCAGTTGCCTGCAGGCAGATACTCAGTCCGGCTGCACCGGTGTCATAGTGTGCCCAGCGATTTTCATTGCCGTTGTGACTGAATAAATCCTCGCTACACACCAGGATGAGTAGCGGCGCCTGTCGCGCCCAGAGCTGGTTTTTGTCAGCGAGTACGGCAACCGCGGTTTCCCACGCGGCTTCATTGGTATGACGGTTGCAGACAATAAAGCGCCAGGGCTGATCATTGAAACATGACGGCGCCCAGCGAGCTGCCTCGAGCAATGCCTGGCGTTTTTCCGCTTCAATCGGTCTGTCGATATCAAATGCGCGCGGGCTCCAGCGCTCGGCCAGCAGGGCGTGGATCGGCTGTTGGGTGTCGGGCTGTTTGTGGTTCATGGGGTGTCTCCTCTCGAGGCGGGTAAGGGTATCTTGGATATAACTAATCAATATATTGCAATAATTAACTATATGATAAATAATGCTATATAAATAATATAATGAAATATATTGGATGTATTATTCAAATAATATGAACAATAATTCCGGATGAAACTGACACTCGATGGTTTGCGCGTGCTGGATGCGATAGATCGTCGCGGCAGCTTTGCAGCCGCTGCAACAGAACTGTTTCGCGTCACCTCGGCGCTCACCTACAGCGTGCAGAAGCTGGAAGCCGACCTGGGTATCCGCCTGTTCGCCAAACAGGGTAAAAAATCCGTGCTCACCGATGCGGGTCGAAGTTTGCTGGAAGATGGCCGCCGCTTGCTTGAGGCCGTCGAGGCCATGGAAAGCCGGGCGAAACGCATCGCCACCGGCTGGGAGAGCGAACTGCGCCTGGCGCTGGACACCTTGCTGCCGGTGGCAGCGCTCGCACCCGTGATCGAGCAGTTTGATGCCATCGAGTGCGGCACTCAACTGCGACTCCAGGAGGAAGTTTTCGGCGGCAGCTGGGACGCACTTGCCACCGGGCGCTGTGATCTTGCTATTGGTGCCGCGGGTGAGGGCCCAGCGGGCGGCGGTTACCGTAGCCGGGCGCTGACACGTATCGAGATGGTGTTCGCGGTGGCGCCCTCGCATCCGCTGGCAGCCCTGCCGGCGCCGCTGAGTGAGGCCGATATTGAGCGCTACCGCGCCGTAGTCATCGCCGACAGCTCTCGACAGTTATTGCCACGTACCTCCAGTGTGCTCAGTGCGCAGTCGCGCCTGGTGGTGCCTGATCTTGCCGCCAAGTGTGAAATGCAGATCGCCGGCCTGGGTGTGGGTACCTTGCCGAAAGCGCTGGCGCACTATCAGCAACAACAGGGCCGGCTGAAAATCATCGCGCTTAAAACTCCGCCGCCACCGATCGAGATGAGTATTGCCTGGCGCAGTGACAACAGGGGGCGGGCGCTGGCGTGGTTTGTCGACGCCCTGGCGAACTCGGCCAGCTTGTTCGGCAGCGCGGATTATTCCTTGATGCCAACACCGCGGTTGAGTAATGACAATGCGAATGCAAATAGCACGCCGACGAAAACCAGGATGATCAGGAAGGCGGTGGTGAGGTCAATGTCGGATACGCCGATAAAGCCATAACGAAACGCGTTGATCATGTACAGGATCGGGTTGAACTGGCTCACCGATTGCCAGAAGTCTGGCAGCATTTTAATGGAATAAAAAATCCCGCCGAGATACGTCAGCGGCGTAAGTACGAATGTCGGTATGATCGTAATATCATCAAAGCTGCGGCCATAGACGGCATTAATAAAACCGGCGAGTGAGAACAATGCCGCGGTGAGTACGAATACTGCGAGACTGATGCCGACGTGGTGCATGCGCAGTTCTGAAAAAAACATCGACACCAGGGTGACGGTGATCCCGACCACGACGCCGCGCAATACCCCGCCGCTGACATAACCCAGCAGGATAATGTAATTGGGTACAGGGGAAACCAGCATTTCTTCCACGCTGCGATGAAACTTGGCGCTGAAAAATGACGACACCACGTTGGCGTAGGAATTACTGATGACCGACATCAGGATCAGTCCGGGTACGATGTAATCCATGTAACGAAAACCATCGATGTCGCCGATCTGGGTGCCAATCAGCTGGCCGAAGATAATGAAATACAGGCTTACGGTAATCACCGGCGGCAGTACGGTCTGGATCCATATACGGATAAAGCGCATAAATTCGCGCCGCATAATGGTTTTGAGCGCGACCCATTGCTGGTAAATACTCATGCCGCCACCGGCTTGTGCAGCAGTGAAACAAACAACTGTTCGAGCCGGTTGCTCTTGTTGCGCATGCTGACGATTTCGATACCGCACTCGCTGAGTTTCCTGTATATCGCATTCAGTTTCTGACCCTTGTGCAACACGACTTCCAGCGTATTGCTGTCAATTAATGTCACTTCATAATCACCGCAGTCGGGCAATACGCTCAGTTCATTTTCAATATAGAGCACAAACGTTTCGGCGTGTAGACGGTCGAGCAATTCACGCATGCTGGTTTGTTCGATCGTAATGCCGTTGTCGATAATGGCAATGTTGTTACACAGGTTCTCGGCTTCCTCGAGGTAGTGCGTGGTTAAAATGATGGTCGTGCCACGGGCATTAATCTCGCGCATGAACTCCCACATTGAACGTCGGATTTCAATATCGACGCCCGCGGTAGGTTCATCAAGGATCATCAGTTTTGGTTCGTGTACCAGCGCGCGTGCGATCATCAAACGCCGTTTCATGCCGCCTGACAGTTCACGCGCCATGACGTAACGCTTGCTCCATAAATCCAGCTGTTTCAGGTAACGTTCGGCGCGCTCGCCGGCGGTATCACGGTCGATGCCGTAATACCCGGCCTGGTTGATCAGGATTTCGATCACCGGCTCGAATATATTGAAATTGAATTCCTGCGGCACCAGCCCGATATGCTGACGAGCGGCTGCCGGGTCTTTGTCAATATCGGTGCCGAATACGCTGACATGGCCTGAGGTCTTGTTGATCAAGGAGCAGATAATACCGATGGTGGTCGATTTTCCAGCGCCGTTGGGACCGAGCAGGGCAAAAAAATCGCCTTCTGCGACTTCAAGATTGGCGCCACACAGGGCTTGCACGCCGTTGCGGTAGGTTTTGCGTAAGTCTTCAATTTTTAACGCGTACATGACAAGAGTCAGATTCCAGTGTTAATGAGGGAGGTAAAGTAAAGCCTGACGAGGGCGCTGGCAAGTCAGGTCTGTAGCTGAGGTGGAATTGTCAGTAAAATCATAAAAATACAGATCGATTAGAATTATTGGTTTACATTAGTCATACACCCGTCTAATATTTCGAAGAGCGACACCGACCGTGAATTACACAGTGACAGAATATGGGCAGTAAAGGTGATAACAACCGCCAGCGTATTGTCGATGCAGCCGACCAGCTGTTTTATACGCGTGGCTACAATCAGACATCGTTCCGCGATATTTCCGATATCACGGGCATCCCGCGTGGGAATTTTTATTATTATTTCAAAACCAAGGACGACATTCTTGGTGCCGTGGTGGATTCGCGGCTGAAATTTTATACCGATATGCTGGCGCAATGTGATGCTGCAGCGAGCAATCCGCGTGACCGCCTGCGCGCATTTGCCAGCATGCTTGAAAAATTTGAAGACGGCGTGGTCGAGGTGGGCTGTCCTATTGGCACACTCACTTCGGAGCTGGCGAAAGACGAGCCGCATTTACAGGAAAAGTCGCGCGAAATATTCGAACTGTTGCGCGACTGGGTGGCGAAAAATTTCAGCGAGGCCGGGCTCGAGCATGCGCAGGACAGGGCGATGGATATGCTGGCGCGCATGCAGGGCGTTTCTGTGATGGCCTGCGCATTCAAGGACAAGGCCTATATGCATCGCGGACTGGAAGATGTAAAAACCTGGGTGGACAAACTGCTGGTGAATTGAGCTATTTACACAGTAATAAGTGCGAGCTGAACGAGGTTAAGTGATGGATGTTTCTGTTGAACAAAGTTTTCTGGATGCATTTCGTGGCAGTTTTACATCGGTAATGCGCTGGCCGCAGCTTGATGAATTCTGGACGAGCTTGAAATCCCAGGTGGATGACGGCTGGTATATTTATGCCGTTGGTGAAACGCCACCGGAACATCCGTCGAAGCAACAGGATGTGCTGACATTTATCAGTGAAGTGGATGCCCTGTTGCGGCGCGAACACGAAGAAGAATATTGTGGAATTGTCTACGCCGACCACCAGCAAACACCCGGCTTCATCAAGATATTCGATCCGAATAACCTGGGTGTGACCTGTGGTTTCAGCGAAAAACCACCGTTACCGGGCTGGATTCTTTCACGCATTCCCCCCATTGAGCTGGAGCCCGCGCTCTATCCAAAAAACCGCCAACGCTGGTGGCAGAAAATTTTCAAGTAGTTCCCTGTCAACTTATCCGCAGATGAACGCAGATGAACACGGATAAAAGCTGAATAATTTGCCGCGAAATACGCAAAGAGCGCGAAAAATAATTATTTATTGATTCGCGTTCTTTGCGTTTTTTGCGGCCTGATTTTTTTGTCGTTATCTGTGTTCATCTGCGTTCATCTGTGGATCTAAAGCTTCTGTTTTTCAAATCAGTTAGTCATCAAGCCAGCTTAGCGCTTCAGTAGTATCCTCGAAATATTTTATATCAGCCGAGGTAAACCACGTGCCGATCTTGCTGGCGTATTTCTGCCATTTACTGTTGCCGAGCACGGCAATTTTTTTGAATTCCTTGCCGTGCTTGAGGCCAAGCTTTAAATCATCCCAGGCCGCACGCAGTTCCCAGCCTTCAAGCTCGGTGGCGTCGATCAAGGCTTTTATTTCGGGATGCTTGATGCCTGCGATCGCCGATTCAAGCATCGGCACCATGACTTCATAGTCTTCGTGTGTGAGCTTACCCGCCACTTTTAGCGTCATGCAAAAATCATGTCCGGTATGTTCGATGCCAATTGATAATCCGTGTCTTACGATGTTCATAACTACCTCCTATATTAACTACGCCTCTATGCAAAACTTAAATCTGGAAACATTCACTTACAGGATCGCTGTCAATAATGGCGGAAAAATTCTATTTCGTGTTGATATGTATCAAGCCGGGGATGCTTGCTGCGGGTGCAGGATATTACGCCAGGTGCTTATGGTGGGGACTGACGAATGAATTTATTTCTGAATGGCGTCCTCGCGTTGCTGTTTGTATTGTTCATAAGTGGTTTCATACTCACGCATGCATTCATCGTAGCGGCCCTCGGGCTGCTTGCGGCATTCGATTTCACCGCGGGTTTTTCCACTCTGGTACCAGTTTGCGCTGCTGCATGCAGCTATAAGAATTAGTAAAGATAAGATTATTGGTGTTCTGTGCTTCATTCGTTAATTAAATCCCGTATCTGTTTTTCTACGGCCGGGTGATCAAACTCACGGCCACCCACGGCACGGTAACGAATATTGCCTTTTTTATCGATGAGGTACGATGTCGGCAAACCCTTGACCTGGTATGCCTGCGACACCGCGCTGTCCTTGTCAAAAAGAATAGTGAACGTAGGGTCAACATCGAGCTGCCCGGTATAGGCGAATACATGATCCGCAGTCTCCATCTGGTTAATCGCGATTACCACGAAGTCTTTTGCGTTCATGTTCTGATGCAGGCGTTCCATTGAGGGCATTTCACGTCGGCAGGGTGGGCACCATGTCGCCCAGAAATTGAGCATGATGACCTTGCCCCGGTGGTCGGCAAGGCTGTGAGCTTCATCATCCATATCACTCAGGGCGAAATCCGGTGCCGCTACAGCTGAGGGCAATGGTGTCAGTTCGTGGCCGAGTTCGGGTTGTTCCCAGGCGGCGGACAATGTGCCAGCCAGCAGCAGTAGAATAACGGAAACTATCAATTTTATTTTCATACCATCATTGACCTAAGGTGGCAGGTGGGCAGCGCAACTTCTCGATTTTTCCGACATGTTCTTTACCATCAAGTTGCCATTTGAAGATCAGGTCGAATTCGCTGTTACGCGGCAGTTTTATCGTGGTAAAGCCCTGTTGCCAGTCACCGACATAGAAAGTGCCGGCATCGGGAAGCAGGGTCCAGGAAAATGTAATGCCTGACTTGCGCCATTGTTCGAGCCACTGGCTTTTTGTTTTAACCGGCATAGGCGTGCTATTGTCAGCAACATATCGCCAGTCGGCAACTTTGTACGTGAGCGTTTTGTCGGAAGTGTTTTTTATAATGCTGCCAAATACACAGTAACCGGCAATTTCCTCAACTTCTTTTTCAGGGAAGTGGTGGTTACTGTAGATGGCGCGTACGAAATCCGGCAGCAGCTGAATGAGCTCTATGCTGAAACCATCGTCTTCAGCTGTCCAGGTCAGCAGGTGGCTGTCGGGATTTTCATGAACCTTAACGATTGTCCCGCCGGCGATAGACAGGGTCGTTGCGAACACGGTGAACAGCGTTGTTATCAGCAGTACATTATTTTTCATCAGAATCATGATACTCCAGAAGCTGGCGCTAGTACGAGTCAATTTGGCAGCTTTAACTCGGTTAGGCCTCAGGCGGGCGTCGCACAGGAATCCTGTTCTGTTGTGAGCCATTGCATTGCGGATTCGCGATCTGAAAATATTTGCAGGTTCCATTGTTTTTCACGCGGCTGAGAAGCCAGGTACTCGGTGGTAATGACTGCACTTCGTTTGTAGGCAACGACTGCCATGGCGTTTATGTGTTCAATCGTGGCCAGCGTTTGCTGTGCATCAAAATCGTAGGTATATGAATTTACCTTGTTGATCAATAATGAAAACGGCGGCGTTAGATGGGTAATGAGAAAGTCATGGTACTCATTGACCATGTCAACATTGAGTTCAATCCCGTTATGAATGATGACTTCGGCAATATCATCTCTTAACAGGTTGATCCTGGCAAAATTGAGTTCGAATGTATTCAAGATTCTGCTCCATTTCTCGTCGGGCAATGACAATCCAGATGTCGCATTTTATCCAAAAACATGTGTTCAAGCCATGACGGGCATCACGTTATCGATGCTGTAGAGTCACTTCTGGCACCCCGTCAGTATGCCGGACGCCTGCAGTTCGTGCAGTGCAGCTTGTCCACCCTGCATGACGATGTCAGGATTAGGGTGTTGCATTTCGACGGCAATCTGTTCAATCGCCTGTCTGCCGGTGATTGACGGATTTTGCTGTATCAAGTGCAGCAGACGTGCGGTGACAGGATTGGTCTCCATAAACTTAACTTCATCGTTACGGTTGCGATAGACCACGAGATAGGTCGGTTGTTCGGGCGCAACCTCGGGCAGATAGTCTGCTGACATCTTGTGTACCGGAAACTGGTAAGCCAGCGGCCAGGCGACAGGCGACAGTAACGGATGGCCTTCGAGCAGGTCGGCGTTCGGATCGACAGCTGTCATGTCGATCGATTCATCTGCCACGCTGAGAGCCAGTTCGACCCACTCGTAATGCGCAAGCTCGAGCAGGCCTGTGGGATCTTCAGGCTGAGGCTCTCGTTCATTATCCAGGTAGGCCAGGAACTCCTGGGAAATTTCCAGGAAATAGGGAGAGTTTGACTGGTGGCGGGCGAGAAAATCACGAACCATGCTGTGCCAGTGGTCGTCGCTGTAGATTGACCGGATCACCGGGAATCCGTTGGAAAGGAAACCTTCGATGTTGTTATAAATCAGCTCGCGGTAAATAGCCAGGCGACGATCTTCGATATTTGCCGGCGCGGGGTTGTGCTTCGGATCACGCAGGTGTGCTGTTAATTCGTATTGCGTCTGTTTAAATCCGGGCAGTGAACTGTTAGCCATGCGCGCGGCCCTGTCGCGTTTTATCGTGTTTCCATTTGTCCTGGTACTCAATGATAGTATCGACTTCACCAAGTAATTCGGTGACTGGCGGAATATTAAAATCGCGTTCCAGCAATGTTGGAAACACACCGAAGTGTGCATAGGCTTTGTCAAGGATATCCCATACCGGGTCAATTACATCTGCGCCGTGGGTATCAACAATCAGGTCAGCAGCCTCATTGTAATGGCCGGCAATATGCGCATACCTGATGCGTTCTGCTGGCAGTTGCTTCATAAATTCAATCGGGTCATACGCGTGATTGACTGAATTGACATAAATATTATTCACGTCGATCAGTAAGCCGCAATCAGCTTCTGTGAGCACAGCATTGATAAAATCAATTTCACTCATGTCGCTGCCGGGTGCTGGCGAATAATAAGATGCATTTTCCATGGCAATCTGCTGGCCAAGAATGTCCTGCACACGACGAATGCGCTCAGCCACATAATGCACGGCTTCTTCGGTGAACGGTATCGGTAGCAGGTCGTACAAATGGCCATCGTCAGAGCAATAAGTCAGATGCTCGCTGTAATACTTCACGCCATGTTCACGCAGAAAAATCCCAACCTGTTTGACGAATGCTTCATCGAGACCCGAAGGGCTGCCGATGGAAAGTGACAGGCCGTGACAGACGAAATCAAAACGCTCGGTAAATGCGCGCAATTGTTTGCCAAATTTTCCGCCAACACCAATCCAGTTTTCAGGCGCCACTTCCATGAAGCTGACCTGGTCGAGTGAGGCCGCGAGCATGTCATCCATGATCTCGCGCCGCAGTCCGAGGCCTGCCCCCTGTACCGGGTAGTGTTGTGTTTTCATACAAAAACCCTTTGCGTATTAAGAATTGCAGCCAAAGCGTTTAGCCAGCAAGTGATCAATACTGGCCTTACCAGGGCCGCTTAGCAACAGCGGTATAAACATCACCAGGTATATCAGGGGCAGTTTAAAGCCGTTGCTGCACACATTGTATCCACTGTCGGCATGCACGCTATACCATGCAACCAGGTCAAGGATGATTAATGAAGCGGCCGCAAAGCGCGTGCCCAGCCCGATGACCAGCGCAGCAGCACCGAGGAGTTCAGTCCAGGTCGCCAGGAACCAGCTGATGTCGGGTGGAATGATATTAAAAGGAAATGGAAATTGATCAGCAAAATCAACGAACCAGTTGCTGCCATTGAATTTTTCAATGCCTGCTTCCCAGAATTCGTATGCCAGCAGGAAACGCAGCCCCAGTTGTGGCAACCACCCGCCCAGTTTGTTCAGTAGACCGTGTATACCGCATCCGAGTGAGATGATGGCTTGCATATTAGATTCCCCTTTTACTATTGGTAGTTATTATTTAATGCGTACACCCAGCTATGGACTGGATGTGTCGCGTCGAGTTCAATGCGCCTGTGATACCTGTGAGGCCAGCGGTTCTGCGAGTGGGCTTATATCGGGCCACAACTGGCTGAGCGCGACGGTATGACCGTTGTCCTGCACGATGCGGACGTGCTGACGTTTCAGGTCGCGCGGTGAGCGTACGCCGCATGAATGCGCGATCACGCCGACTTCATATTCAATGTTCTTGATGAAATTGAGTACGCGTGTGGATTTCTGCTCGGCCACCAGGCCTTTTTGCAGTTTTTTGTCGTGCGTGGTGATACCGGTGGGGCAGGTGTTCTTGTTGCATTGCAGTGCCTGGATACAGCCAAGTGCAAACATGAAGCCGCGCGCAGAAGTGACGAAATCCGTTCCCGCGCACAATGCCCAGGCGACATCGCTGGGGTTAATCAACTTGCCGGAAGCTACCACGCGCACGCGCGGACGCAGGCCGTGACGATTGAGTGCATCGACCAGTAGCGGCAGGCTTTCTGTCACCGGCAGGCCGACATAATCCAGCAGGCTCATCGGGGCCGCGCCGGTGCCGCCGTCGGAGCTGTCCACGGTAATAAAGTCAGGCGCGGATGCAATGCCGCGTTTCACGATGCAGGCGCAGAGTTCATTGATCCAGATGTCATCACCCAGCACCACCTTGAAGCCGGTCGGTTTTCCGGTGACCGTGCGCACGCGTTCGATCATGTCCAGCAATGCGTCGTTAGAAGTAATTTCAGTGTGACGGTTTGGGCTAATGGAATCGGTACCGATGGGGATGCCGCGTATGGCTGAAATTTCAGCATCGACCTTGGCACCAGGCAACATGCCGCCCTTGCCGGGCTTGGCGCCCTGCGACATCTTGATTTCGAACATGCGAACCTGCTCGTGGGCAGCGGCTTCGCGCAGTTTTTCATCCGACAGGTTTCCGGCTTCATCGCGCACACCGTATTTTGCCGTGCCGATCTGCAGCACGATGTCCGCGCCGCCTTCGAGGTGATAGGGTGAAAGTCCGCCTTCACCGGTGTTAATCCAGCTGCCCGCTTTCATCGCGCCATAGGACAGTGCCTGTACCGCGGGTTTGGAAATGGCGCCGTAGCTCATGCCGGAAATATTGATCAGCGAGGACGTGGTATAGGGTTTCTCGCAATAGCCTTCGCCGATAGTGACCGGCTCGGGATCAACCGCATCCTGACCCAGTGTGGGGAAGGCGCAATTCACAAACAGCATGGTGCCTGCAGGCCGCAGATCGCGTGTAGAGCCGAAGGCAACCGTGTTATCGATGTCCTTGGCGGCACGATACACCCATGAACGTTGCGCGCGGTTGAATGGCATTTCTTCGCGATCCATGGCGAAAAAATACTGGCGGAAGAACGTACCCATGTGCTCGAAGTAATAACGGAAATGGCCAATGATCGGGTAGTTGCGCCGAATTGCCTGCTTGGTCTGGGTGACATCGGAGATATAAACGCCGATCAGAAAAAGTATAAAGCCGCCGACGGCAACGATGAATAGCGTTGTCATCCAGCCAAGAATTTCCAGTCCTACTGACTCACCTGAAAACATGCTGATATTCCTCCTCGTTTATAAGTAAACCCTGATATTCAAGGCTGCCTGTTATGCTTGTTATTCTTGTGCAGATATCAGCGTTAACCTGGTGCGGATTTAAATGTGTAACATATTTACTGGTAAATGAACATAAAAAAACCCCGGACAATGCCGGGGCTTTTTAGTATGCAATGTTTGAAGGGCTTATTCAGCGTCTTCTTTTTCACCGCCACATTTGCCTTCTTTCTTCATTTTGTCTTCGCCGCATTTGCCTTCACCGCATTTGCCTTCGGCTTTCTTGCCTTCGCCACATTTGCCTTCACCGCATTTGCCTTCTTTCTTTGTCTTGCCTTCGCCGCACTTGCCTTCACCGCATTTGCCTTCTGCTACTTGCATGTAACCGCTTGACAGCTTGCTCATGCCGAACGGGTTGCTGTCAGCATTGGCAACAGGTGATACGGCCATTGCTGCTGCGAAGCTTGCGCCCATGGCAACAGCAAGAGATTTTTTGAGTGTGTTGTTTGACATTATTTAAGTTCTCCAGTTTTAGATGGCTAAGTCTCCCCATTTGGGAAACCGAGTGTACATTGTTCACGCTTTCAAAGACAATGGCCGAATTGATGAGTTCACACCTTGTCTGATTTTTTTTTCAATCCCGCGCGGATGCGTATGCAGTCGAGGTAGGCCGCCTCATCCGGCATTTGTTGCTGGCGCTGAGCCTGCCACAGCGCCTCGGCCAGGCATTCCATCATTTCATGCTCGGCTTCGTGGGCCGAGCCGGCCTTGTCTGTCAGTGTTTGATAGCAGCTCAGAATGCCCGCAGGGCGGTCTATTGCCAGCTGTTCACCCAGTGCGATGTGCATGCTCATGTGCAGGAAGGGATTGGTCTCGCCATGCTCGGGCAGGTAGTCGCGATCCAGCGCGTCAGGGTTTTGTAGCAAGCTGTGATATTCGGGGTGAAGTTCGATAATGCGCGCAATCATCTGCTGCATGGCGTCCAGCGGAGCACCCGACTGTTTAGCCTGCCAGCAGTCGTAGAAAACTTTTCTGAGCTGATTGCGGTCGTTACCGAACATGATGATTACTGTGGTTGGGTTGTGCACCAGTTTAACAGAGGTAATGAAATAATTATCCACGGATGAACGCGGATGAACACAGATAAATTCAATGTAGAATCTTTCTTCGCAATACTGGTGCACAGTCCGCATTGATACTGCAGTGCTGTTTTACTAATCTTACATCCGTGTTCATTTGCGTTCATCCGTAGACTGATTATTTTTATTCGATTTGTTTGTCCTTGTATTCACATAAATCCTCAATCACGCACGAACCACAACGTGGCTTGCGCGCGATGCAGGTGTAACGTCCGTGCAGAATCAGCCAGTGATGCGCGTCTTTTTTGAATTCTTCGGGGACAAATTTAATTAATTTCTTTTCGACTTCGAGCACGGTTTTGCCGGGCGCGATTTTTGTGCGATTGGATACACGAAAGATATGGGTGTCCACTGCAATCGTCGGATGGCCAAACGCGGTGTTACGTACCACGTTGGCAGTCTTGCGGCCGACACCGGGCAGGGCTTCGAGCTGCTGCTGCTCCTGCGGTACTTCGCTGTTGTATTCATCGACGAGTATTCTGCAGGTCTTGATAATGTTAGCGGCCTTGCTGTTATATAGGCCAATGGTCTTTATGTATTTTTTCAGGCCGGCCTCACCGAGTTTGTAAATCGCTTTCGGTGTGTTTGCAACGGGGAAGAGTTTTGTTGTTGCCTTGTTGACGCTGACATCGGTGGCCTGTGCGGAAAGGATTACCGCAATCAGTAACTCAAAGGGCGTGTCGTATTTGAGTTCGGTGGTGGGTTCGGGGTTGTTCTTTCTCAGACGCGAAAATATCTCGTGGCGTTTTTGTGCATTCATTCAGCTGATCTGCGTTATGCACTTGCGGGCTGGCTGCCTGTGAGCTTGACTGCCTGTTTTTGTTTGCTGCGGCGGTCAATGGTGTTCTTGAGCGCGATCAGCAGGCCGAGCCCGATGAATGCGCCGGGTGGCAGGATGGCGAGCAAAAATCCCGGGTAGCTTTCGCCGAGCGTGAGTTCGACACTGCGCGCGCTTTCGCCGAACATCAAATGCGCATTGGCAAACAATGAACCCTGGCCGATGATTTCGCGCAGGCTCCCCAGTGTGACCAGCACCAGCAGGAAACCCAGGCCCATCATAAAACCGTCGAGCGCGGAATCAAACACTGTGTTACGCGATGCAAATGCTTCGGCGCGTGCGATGATCGAGCAGTTGGTGACAATCAGCGGAATAAAAATCCCCAGCACCAGGTAGAGTTCGTGAAACCAGGCATTCATCGCGAGTTCGATGCTGGTCACAATCGATGCGATGATGAGTACAAATATAGGTATGCGGACTTCGGGACGTGTCCAGTGGCGAATAAGCGAAACACAGGTGTTCGACAATATCAGTGTCATCATGGTCGCCAGGCCGAGGCCGAGGCCATTGATAAAACTGCCGGTGACCGCAAGCAGCGGGCACAGGCCCAGCAGTTGCACCAGCGCAACATTGTTGGTCCAGAGGCCGTCCTTGATGATTTTGGTTTGTTCAGCTGCCATGTTCTGGTGTCTGTGTTGTTACTGTTGTATCCGTCGGTGCAGTGTCAGCGGGTTTGTTTGCGGCGGGCTCAAGCCGGGCAAACAACATTTTCTGGTGTTCGTTGAAGTATACCAGAGCGGTGTGCACGGCTTTCACCACGGCGCGCGGGGTAATCGTGGCGCCGGTAAACTGGTCGAAGTCACCGCCATCGCGTGTTACTTTCCAGCGTTTTTCTGCGGGGTTGTTCAACGATTTACCGGTAAAACCCAGTATCCAGTCAGAACGCGACACTTCGACAGCATCGCCCAGGCCGGGTGTCTCGCGGTGCTTTACCACGCGCACGCCGGCGAGCGTGCCATCGGCATAAATCCCGACCAGCAGTTCTATCGATCCGTTGTAACCACCGGGTGCAACTGGAGACAGCACCACGGCGACCGGCTGATCCTGTTTACGCGCGCGGTACACGGTGGAGACTTCGCTGGTGCCAAGCAAATCATTCGCCGCTACCTGTATTGTGTCATCGAGTAAATCATTATCATATTTATCGGCTGGCACCAGGGTGTTGAGCTTGCGCAACAGGGTGAGTTTCTCGTTATGCAGAATGGTGTCTGCAGTCGTGTCATGCGTCAGTCCTACCAGGGCCGCGCCGGTAGCAGCGAACAGCATGAGTAGCACAGCCGTGGTAGTGACTTGTCGATGCAGGTTCATTACAGGGTTTTACCGAAGGTGCGCGGCTGGGTGTAATAGTCAATCAACGGCACCGCCATATTCATTAACACGACGGCGAATGCGATACCATCAGGATAACCGCCCCAGGTACGGATGATATAAACCAGTGCCGCGATACCGGCGGCGTAAATCCAGCGACCGCGCGGGGTGGTCGATGCGCTGACCGGGTCGGTCGCAATAAAAAATGCAGCCAGCATGGTGCCGCCGCTGAACAGGTGGAACAGGGATGAACTGAAGCTGGCGTAATCGTAGACCGCGAAAATATTGGATATCAGCACCAGGCTGAGCAGGAAAGATGTCGGTATACGCCAGTCGATGACTTTCTGTTTTGCCAGCCAGAGTCCGCCGAGCAGGAACAGTGCATTAATCCATTGCCAGCCGGTGCCACTGATAGCGCCGAACAACGGGCCATATTGCACGCTGGTTCGCGTCGACTCGATGTCATTTTCCAGCCCGAGCTGGGTTTTAATAGTATCGATCGGGGTGGCCATGGTGATGCTGTCGATAGTTTCACCGGCGGGCACTGTGCTGGCAAATATAATCTGCAGGGTATCGACAAAATTCGGCCAGCCCTGGGCAACGCCGAGTGGTGGCGTCCAGAACGTCATTTCACGCGGGAACGAAATCATCACCACGACGTAACCGACCATGGCCGGGTTGAATGGATTAAAACCGAGACCGCCGTAAAGATGTTTTGCCACCAGGATCGCAAACAGCGCGGCAATCACGCTTAGCCACCACGGTGCCAGCGGTGGCAGCGCGAGTGCAAGCAGGCACGCGGTAACCAGTGCGCTGCCGTCGAATAATGTAGATTTGATCGCGCGATCGCGTACCCACAACACCCAGGCTTCGGCCGCGATGCAGGTGATAGACACCAGGATTAAATTGATCAGTACGCCCCAGCCGAAGAACCAGATCGCGGCAAGCGTCCCGGGGACAAGCGCATACAGCACTTTAAGCATAATGCCCTGTACGCTGCTATCGTCAAGCACGAATGGTGAACTGGATTTACTGAACAACATGTGTCATCAGATCCTCAATGTTTGTCCGCTGAAGTGTGGGCCTGATCGGTGGCCAGGTTGTTAGCCTCATTGTTGGCCTCGTTAATAGCCTGGGCCCGACGTTTCTCGACGGCTTCAATCAGTTGTTGCTGTTCTTCGCTGAGATTGTCCATGTTCTTTGGCGCCACTCCCTGTTGTTTCTTTTTAGCTTCAACCCGTGCAAGCGCGGCGGCGATCGCGGCTTTCTTGGCGTCAACGGCTGTGCTACTGGCAGGCCTGGCTTTCAATGCTTCACGTTTTTTGCGCAGCTTTTCTTCGCGTTCCTGTTTCTGTTTTTCCAGTCGTGCCTGGTGTGCTTCGTGACGTTCGCGTGCGATATCCGCTTTCTTGCGCTGACGCTCCTGCTCCCAGATTTCTGATTTTGCAAAACGGAAATACTGCACCAGCGGAATTCGGCTCGGGCAGACATAGGCACAGCAGCCACATTCGATACAGTCGAACAGGTGATAGTCCACCACGCGTTCAAAATTTTGTGCTGCCGCGTACCAGTACAGTTGCTGCGGCAGCAGGTTGGCGGGACAGACATCGACACAGCGCGCGCAGCGTATGCAGGGCAGGTGCGCCGTCGAGGCGGGCAACGCCGGTGTATCTTCATCGCCCGTGACCAGTAAACAGTTGGTCAGCTTGATAATGGGCATCTGGTCGCTTTGCACCGCGAAGCCCATCATCGGTCCGCCCATAATCATGCGGCTGTGTTGTTCGTTATAACCGCCGCAATAATCTATGCAGGCCTGCATGGGCGTACCGATTGCGACGTCGAGATTTTGCGGGTGCTGCACCCCGTGACCGGTAATGGTGACAATGCGCGAGAGCAGGGGCTCGCCGTGGTAAATTGCGCGGCAGATCGCATACGCCGTGCCCACGTTCTGGCACAGCACGCCGATGTCATTGGGCAGTCCGTTGATCGGGACTTCTTTGTCGAGCACCACCTTGATGATCTGCTTTTCGCCGCCGCTGGGATAAATTGTCGGCACGGCCTGTAACCGGAAATAACCGGTGGTGTCTTCTTCGATCGCGGCCTGCATTGCAGCGATGGCTTCAGGTTTGTTGTCTTCAATCGCGATTATGATTTCGCGCGCTTTAATAATGTGTCCAATGACTTCACTACCGGCGACGATTTCACGCGCACGTTCGCGCATGAGCATATCGTCGCAGCTGATATAGGGTTCGCATTCAACACCGTTGATAATCAGCGTGTGAATATCAATTTCAGTTTGTTTGACCGCGGTCGGAAAACCTGCGCCACCGAGGCCGACAATGCCGGCGTCACGAATGATCCGGCGCAGCGCAGTTGATGTCATGTGAAAACATTCTTCACCCACAGCGCTGTGTTCGACCCACTCGTCCTTGTAGTCGTTATCAATCACGATGCATTGCGCACTGATGCCGGAAGGATGCGGCACCGGGTAGTTGCCGATATCACGTACCGTGCCCGACACAGGTGAATGAATCGCTGCGCTCACCAGCTGGTGCGGTTGTGCCAGCATCTGCCCCTTGAGCACACGTTCCCCGGTGTGCACCAGTACATCCCCCGCCTGGCCGATGTGTTGCATCAGCGGGATAATGTAACGATCTTGCGGTGGCATTTGTGCAATCGGGGTGCGCGTGGACAGGTGCTTGTGGCCTTCGAGTTTAAGCCCGCCGTGAAACTGTGATAGTGCGCCTGTTGGCTCTGCGGGCATGCTCATTTGGCTGGCCTCGGTGCGACGTGGTCGGCGGCGGGCAGTTCCCATTTCCAGGTGTTGAGTGTGGGTTCGACGGTTTCAACATAAATGCAGTCGACCGGGCAGGGCGGTATACATAAATCGCAGCCGGTGCATTCACTGGTGATGACGGTATGCATGTGTTTGGCGGCGCCAAGTATCGCATCCACCGGACAGGCCTGGATACACAGTGTGCAGCCGATACATACCTGCTCGTCGATACGCACCACGGTTTTGACTTCTTTGACTGTGCCGTGTTCGGCGTTCAACGGTTTGACTTCGACGCCGAGCAAATCGGCGAGCGCGACGATGGTGGCTTCACCACCGGGTGGGCACTGGTTGATATCGGCTTCACCGCGGGCAATGGCTTCGGCATAGGGCCGGCAACCGGCATAGGTGCACTGGCCGCACTGGGTCTGCGGCAGTATTGAGTCGATCTGTTCGACCACGGGGTCGCCTTCGATCTTGAAGCGGATCGCCGAATACCCCAGCACCAGGCCGAAGACTGCCGAGATCACAGCAAGCGTGATGACCACGGTTAGCATGCGCGTAGCGGGCGGAATTCAGTTTCTGTCACGGGCCACATAGTCGTTATCAATTGTTATTCAGACCTTGATCAGGCCTGCAAAGCCCATAAAAGCCAGCGACATGATGCCGGCGGTAATCAGTGCGATAGATGTACCCTGAAAAATTTCCGGTACGTCAGCGGTGTTTATGCGTTCACGCATGGCAGCAAACAGGATCAGCACCATGGAGAAGCCCGCTGCGGCGCCGAATCCATAGAATAGTGATTCCAGGAAACCGTGTTGTTGCTGGACGTTGAGCAGGGCGACACCGAGCACGGCGCAGTTGGTGGTGATCAGCGGCAGAAATATACCCAGCACGTTGTACAGCAGCGGGCTGGTTTTATGCACCACCATTTCGGTGAACTGCACCACGACTGCGATGACCAGGATGAACATGATGGTACGCATGAACTCGATGCCGAGCGGCGCCAGGATGAATTCATTCACCAGGTAGGCGCTGACCGAAGACAGGGTAAGCACAAAGGTGGTCGCCAGCGCCATGCCCATGGCGGTTTCGAGCTTGCGCGACACACCCATAAACGGGCACAGGCCAAGAAATTTCACCAGCACGAAATTATTCACCAGGATGGTGCTGAGCAGGATGAGGGCGTATTCTGTCATCGCGCAAGTGTATCAAAAAGAACACTATATAAGTGTGCAGTAAATCATCTGCACGATTGGGGGAATAGTCAGCCGGCACGTGAATGCTGCCAGCGCGCGCAAAAGCGGATATGATTGGCGCCAGTTGATCCGGGTTTCAGTACATTTGGCTAGAGACGGGAGTGCAATGCTATGAGCGAGAGCGGTGAGCTGCTGGAGATTGACCAGGATGTTGAGCGTCTGCGCAAACAGGTCAGGGAGCTGTTGAGTGCTGCGCGTCATAACGAATCGGTCCATAACCGGTTTCAGTCGATTGAATTTGCGCTGCTGGCAGCACAGGATTTTGCCGCGATATCGAGTTACCTGCGCGGTGATTTCAGGGCACTGGCTGATCTTGATGCGGTCTGCCTGGCGCTGGCCGATGATGGTGACATCATCCGCAATATCCTCGGCACCCAGCCCGATGACGAACGTTCCGGTGGCATCCTGCTGCTCAACAGAATGTCCAGTATTGAGCGCCTGCTCGGCTTCGGCCACGCGCCGGTACTTGCCAGCTATGATGAATACCAGCATGGCTGGCTGTTCGATGCGTCGCCGCAAGGCCCCGGCAGCGTCGCGTTGCTGCCGCTGATAAGACGCGACAGCATCATTGGTTGTCTCGCCATGTTCAGCAAACGGCTGGACCGATACCAGCCCGGTGCGGCGACAGAATTTCTGCAACGGCTGAGTATTATTGCCGCCATTTGCGTCGAAAACTGCCTGCATTACGAACAATTACGCCGACTGAGTTTTACCGACGCACTCACCGGCCTGTCCAACCGGCGCGAGCTGGAACGCCGCATGGGCATCGAAGTCAGCCGTACCTTGCGTGAAGGCAAACCCCTGTCGTGCCTCTACCTCGATGTGGATTATTTCAAACAGGTCAATGATACCCATGGGCATGATGTCGGTGACCAGGTGCTGCAGGCAGTGTCGGACATCATGATGCATGTGGTGCGGCTGGGTGACGTGGTAGCGCGTTATGGTGGCGAGGAATTTGTCATCATGCTGCCCGGTGCAGATAATCGTGTTGCCATGGAGACTGCCGAGCGTGTTCGCAAAACCATTCTGAATACGCCTGTCGAAGTCAGCACGGGGAATAAAATACTCATCACCATATCAATAGGCCTCGCCAGCTTTATGCCGGTGAAAGCCAGCATCGGCGATGCTGCGGAAATTTCTGAACAAATCCTCAATAAGGCAGACAAGGCGCTGATGCGTGCCAAGCAGCTCGGGCGCAATCGCGTGGTGGCTGATTAAACCAGGCGTCGCTCGTGATTCTGCAATAAAAGTTGTACGTACAACTAATTTGGTCTAGACTCACATCATGTTTGAACGTTGCCTGTATTTCAATGTGAACGCGCTGGCGCGCAAGGTGAATGCTATCTGGGATCAAGCGTTCGCCGAGTTTGACCTGTCGCCTGCGCACGCCTACCTGTTACGCCTGGTACTGGAGAACCCGGGCATTACCCAGACGCGCATAGCGGGCGAACTCAAGCTTGAAAAATCCACCGTCACACGATTTATCAATGTGCTCGAAGACAAACAGCTGGTAACGCGAACCAGGACAGGACGTGAAACTATGGTTAAGCCGACGCTGCAGGCAAAAAAAATCAAAACCCGTCTCAATAAAAAAGGTGATGCGCTGTACCAGGAAATGCTCAAGACCATGGGTAAATCGAGCCTGAACGAGCTGGTCGCACGCATGCGTGAAACCGGTAACCGGCTGCAATGAATCAGGCTGATGTATTTTTTTATTGTAACAGTTGTATATACAACTTATGAGGCGAGCGATGCAAAATACCATCAATGGATCCGAAACGGATGCGGACGCGGGTACGCCCTATGCCGCGCTGGTGAATTTTTATAAGGCGTTTAACCAGCGTGATATATCGCGCATGGCGGATAACTGGTGGCCGTCAGCATCGGCATCGATGTCAAATCCGCTGGGTGATGTGAAACATGGCTGGCCTCAAATCGAAACGGTATATCTGAAGCTGTTTAACGGACCGGCACAGGTTTATGTCGAGTTCCATGATTTTAGTATCAATCAAACCGGCGATATGTTCTGTGCCGTTGGTCGCGAGCGTGGCTGGTTTAAAAAAAATGATGTGCAGCTCGCGCTGGCGATTCGCACTACGCGCATTTACCAGCGCGTTGATTCAGTCTGGCGACAACTTCATCACCACGGCTCGATTGATAATCCCGCCTTGCTGCACGCTTACCAGGCAGCTGTATTAAATGTTACTGACAAGTAAGGACATTGCCGTGTTAATAAATTCAAACCCTGAAATGTTCTGCTTATTGATGACTGTCGCGATGACAACATTGTTGTGTCTGTCCTATATTCTCAATCGTATGTGGGAGCAGAGTGTGGTGTCGGCGATGGGGGACCCGTATGGCCATACCGAGGCGAAAGCAGCGTGGGCCAGTCGCATGATGAGCGCGCTGTGGTTTCTCGCGGTTTTTCAGTTCAGGTGTTGTTAGTGATTAGCATGCTTGACTGATGTTGCCTTCGGCACTGCCTTGCTTACCTTGTTGCGGCCGGTTTCCTTGGAATGATAGACCGCTTCATCGGCTTCCTTGTAAAGGTTGTCAAAATTCAGTTTATGACTTTCGCTGAATGTTGTTACGCCTATGCTTGCCGTGATTCGAATACCTGCCGGCATGCTGTTTTCAATCTGGCCGCGAATTTCCTCGGCCTTGTTCAATGCGTGGATGGCATCGCAATGCGGTAATAGCAGGATAAATTCCTCACCACCGAGTCGGCAAATGAAATCGCCCTGCCTGCAACAGGAGCGGAGCTGCTTGCCGACATCCGCGAGTACATCGTCACCGACGGTATGGCCGTACTCGTCATTTATGATTTTGAAATGGTCCAGGTCAAGAATCAAAATTGACAACGAATATTTATAGCGTTCCGCATCAGCCAGCATCTTGGGGGCGTATTCTGCCAGGCTGTGGCGGTTATGGCAGCCTGTCAGCTGGTCTTTCATCGCCAGCTCGAGCAGCGAATGTTTCTGCTGGCGGACATGGTCAAGCAGCCGTTTATTTGTAATCAGATTATTGACGCGCGCGGCGAGTTCTTCTTCCACCGGTGGTTTGGTGACATAGTCATTTACGCCTGCGCGGAATAACTCGATGCGCCGGTGCGGGTCGTCATAGCTGGTGAGGGCGAGTATGGGGGTTTGTGACTGGTTGGTTTTTTGCGCACGTATCATGCGTACCAGCGCCACCCCGTCGATGCTGCCTTCGAGCATAATATCGGTAATCACCAGGTCGTAGTCATGGGCGTTGAAATCGCTCAGCGCCTGCTCGGCATTGTCGTAATGCGTAATCACCAGGTTGAGTTTTTTAAGATAGCGCGTCATCGCGTGTGCCACCGCGCGGCTGTCTTCGATGTAGAGTACGCGGCCGCCCTTGATGTCGATCAGGCTTTCGCCGTTTACAATGTAGCGAATACTGTCAGCCATATAGGCCAGGTTGGATTTCGGGAAAATATCGGTAATTCCCGCAGCACGGGCCCGGTTCAGCAGGGTTTCATTGGGCTCGGAGGTGAGCAGCATCGCCGGGCAGCGATTTTTCATCGAGGTGTAGTAGTCGGTAAATTTTGCACAGCTGCCATCGAATGCATGCTGACTCGCAATAATCAGGCCATATTCGTTAGCGTGCAGGCATTCCAGCGCGTCCTCGCCAGTCCGCGCACAATCGACCTCGCAGTCGAGTGCTTCCAGTTGTTCACGCAGAACTTTCTGGAACAGGCGGCTCTTCTCTAGCACTAGCACTCGCAATCTGAATCCTCACACACGGTGGCGGTTGTAACAGCGCAGCAAGACGCTGTATATCACTAGGAGCCTAGCCTATTTCAGGGGAAAATCGGGCTGTTTCGGGATAATAGGTGATGCCGTGCGGGCGGGTGAAAAAGCCATCATCCCGGGCTGGCGCCACTCGATCGTGCTGTGTGTATTGTCCGGGAATGGGCGCGAGTGGCATTGCCCGCGATGGCACGGGCTTTTACGGATGTGGGACCAGTGGTCTATTTGACACGCATGCCGGGTCGGGCGCCGTCATCCGGGTGCAGCACGAATAAATCAGTGCCACCGGGGCCGGCTGCCAGCACCATGCCTTCGGACATGCCAAAACGCATTTTACGCGGCGCAAGATTGGCGACCATCACGGTGAGCTTGCCTTCGAGATCGGCCGGCTGGTAGGCCGATTTGATACCGGCAAATACGTTCCTGGTTTCACCGCCGATATCGAGTGTCAGCTGTAACAATTTGTCTGCGCCTTCGACATGTTCGGCCTTGACGATTTTCGCGATGCGTAAATCGATTTTGGCGAAATCCTCGTAGTTTATTTCGGCACTGACAGGATCGTCAGCCAGTGGGCCGGTCGCGGCAGGGGCGGATTGCATGCTTTCTTTTGAATCTTCAGTCATGGCGTCAATCTGGGTTTTTTCGATTCGGGTCATCAGGGGTTTGAACTTGTTAATCGTGTGATTGAGCAGGGGTAGGGGCAAGCTTGCCCAGCTCAGTTCGGTATTGAGAAAGGCTTCTGATTTTGCCGCGGTCGCTGGCAAGATCGGTTTTAAATAGGTCATGAGCACCCGGAACATATTCAGGCCCTGGCTGCAGATAGCGTGCACCTCGGCCTCGCGCCCGGCTTCTTTGGCCAGCGCCCAGGGTTTATGTTCGTCGATATACACATTGGCTTGATCGGCCAGCGCCATGATCTCGCGCACCGCCTTGCTGTATTCGCGGTTTTCAAAATGCGCGGCGATGATGTCACCCGCGCTCACCAGTTGCTGATGCAGGGCTTCATCGGGTAATTGTGCGGCGAGCGTGCCATCAAATTTTTTGCTGATGAAGCCGGCGCAACGGCTGGCGATGTTGACCACTTTGCCGACCAGGTCTGAATTCACCCGCTGCATGAAGTCTTCGAGGTTCAGGTCGATATCATCAACACTGTCAGACAGTTTGGCGGCGTAGTAATAACGCAGGTATTCCGGGCTCAGGTGATCGAGATAAGTGCGCGCCTTGATGAAGGTGCCGCGCGACTTCGACATTTTCTGGCCATTGACGGTGAGAAAGCCATGACAGTACACCGCTGTCGGTGTGCGGTAGCCTGCGGCGGTGAGCACGGCAGGCCAGAACAGGGTGTGGAAACGTGCGATGTCCTTGCCGATAAAATGATACAGCTCGGTGTTGCCGTTCGTGCGCCAGTAATCGTCAAAGTTAATTCCGGTTTTGTCGCACAGGTTTTTAAAACTGGCCATGTAGCCAATTGGTGCATCCATCCAGACATAAAAATATTTACCGGGCGCATCGGGAATTTCAAATCCCCAGTAGGGCGCATTGCGCGAAATATCCCAGTCCTGCAAGCCTTCCTGCAACCATTCATCGAGCTTGTTGGCGATTTCGGTCTGCACGTGGCCGGCTTTCATCCACTGCTTGAGCATGTCGCTGAAATCGCTGAGCTTGAAAAAATATTGTTCTGAATCTTTTTCGATCGGGGTCGCACCACTCACTGCGGACACCGGATTTTTTAGCTCAGTGGCCGCGTAGGTAGAACCGCAGACTTCGCAATTGTCACCGTACTGATCATCAGCGCCGCATTTCGGGCAGGTGCCTTTGATGAACCGGTCGGGCAGAAACATCTGTGCTTCGGGATCGTAGGCCTGCTTGATGGTGCGCGTGGCGATATGGCCGTCTTCGCGCAGCTTGATATAGATGTCACTGGCGAGCTGGCGATTTTCTTCAGAGTGTGTGCTGTAGTAATTATCGAACACGATGTTGAAATCGGCGAAATCGGCCTCATGTTGTTTCTGCATATCAGCGATCAGGCTTTCCGGTGTAATACCGTCCTGGCGCGCACGCAGCATGATCGGGGTGCCGTGGGCATCGTCAGCGCAGACGTAATAGCAGGTGTTACCACGCAAACGCTGAAACCGCGCCCAGATATCGGTCTGGATATATTCCACCAGGTGGCCGAGGTGTATCGGGCCATTGGCATAGGGCAGTGCACTGGTGACCAGGATATTGCGCGCCGGCGGAATAGAGGTTCGAGTCGTCATGTTGTTCGGGCGTGTAAAAGGGCGCCTAACATAGCAATTTTCGTCGCAACTTGCATGGTTTTTCAGCACCCGGTTCCACATCCGGGTTGGCTAAGTTGCGGTTAGTGCTGTGAATTCTGATTAATCAGAATTTCATTGAGGTTAATCATCGCTGCGGTAGTGTAGAATGCGCCATCTTTTATAAATGTCCGTTTTCGCGGCACAATCTATTTTGAGGGTTCCGCCATGAGCGTTACAAAAGAACAAGTCGAATCCGCCATCAAACAATACATTGATCCCTATCTCGAAAAAGACCTGGTGACTGCCGGCGCAGTCAAAAAGATCGAAATCGAGGGTGATGCTGTCAAGCTCAAAATCGTGCTGGGTTTCCCGGCCTATGGCTACGTCGACAAACTCTCCGATGAGCTGAAAAAACGTATCGAAGCTGTCGCCGGTGTCGGCAGTGCTGAAGTTGAGGCCAGCTGGGAAATCGCCAGCCACACCGTGCAGGGTGGCATGAACCCGCTCGAAGGCATCAAGAACGTCATCGCTGTCGCGTCCGGCAAGGGCGGCGTGGGCAAATCCACCACCGCGGTCAACCTGGCGCTGGCGCTGCAGAAAGAAGGCGCGCGCGTGGGTATGCTGGATGCGGATATTTACGGCCCCAGCGTTCCGCGGATGCTCGGTATTCATGGCAAGCCCGAATCGTCAGATGGCAAATCACTCGAACCCATGGGCGGCCACGGCCTGCAGGCGATGTCGATCGGTTTCATGATCGACGAAGAAACCCCGATGATCTGGCGCGGCCCGATGGTCACCCAGGCGCTGGAGCAGTTACTGCGCGACACCCGCTGGAAATCACTCGATTACCTGGTCATCGACCTGCCGCCGGGCACCGGTGACGTACAGCTGACGCTGGCGCAGAAAGTGCCGGTGAGCGGTGCCGTGATCGTGACCACGCCGCAGGACATCGCGCTGCTGGATGCGCGCAAGGGCCTGAAGATGTTCGAGAAAGTCGAAGTGCCGGTGCTGGGTATCGTCGAAAACATGAGTATTCACATCTGTTCACAGTGCGGCCACGCCGAGCATATCTTCGGTGAAGGCGGCGGTAACCGCATGAGCGAGCAGTACAATGTCGATTTCCTCGGCGCACTGCCGCTGGATATCAATATTCGCGTCAATGCCGATGATGGTCACCCCAGCGTAGCCGATGACCCGGAAAGCCCGGCCAGCCTGATCTACCGCGAAATCGCGCGCCGCACCGCGGCCAAGCTGTCACTCAAGGCGAAAGACTATTCAGCCAAGTTCCCGAATATCGTGATTCAGAACAACTGATCTGTTTTGCCACAGGGGCCACAGAGCCTCTGCGTTAAAAAGCAGCCTGCGGGCTGCTTTTTTGCCCGCCATAGTCTCGGCCCTCAGCCGTGGTTGCATCGCCAGAACGGTGTACCGCCTGTCAGATAAGCAATGTACTCCTTGGCTGTACTTGGGTATGCTATGGTGGGTTGGACAATGCATATTAGCTATGGGACAGGAGGATATATGTTTGAAACGTATCGTGTGAAAAATAAGCTGTTAAGCGCTGCAGTTGTGGTATCGGCGTTATGCTGCACCGCATCCAATGCAGACCCGATCATTCTGCCGCCGGGCGATTTAACCAATGTGCCCCCGGTATTCTGTTTTAAAGTCACCGGCGGCGATGTATTACCAGGCGGTGGCGCGCGCATTCAGTTCGAGGTGCTCAACTGGACCGGCGAAGCGGCCTCTAACATACAGGTTTCTCAATCGCCAGGCGGCGCCAATACCGGTGGCGCGTTTGATGTTAATTCGCCTGTGCCACTCAACGGCTGGAATGTCACAGAAGCCTTTGATGGTGGTGAATTCCTCAGGATGACATACTCGGCGAATGAGTTTGGCCCAGAGCCGAGCGATGCCGGGCCGATCCTGGCCGTGGACCAGCCGCCGCTGGACGGAATAGACCTGGACCCGAATAACGACCTGGATTTTTCGGATGCGCCTTCGCCATTACCCGATCCGCTCGACAGCGGGATCAATGCATTAGACGGTTTTATTCTTGATTTTCCTGAATGGGATGTGGGTGAGCGCATTGTCCTGCAATGGGATTTGCGAAATGAATTTGGTAGTTCAGTTGACAGTCCCTTCATTCCCGGTGTCGGTGTGTACAGAACCCGTTCAGCTTTGGCACCTTCCAGATGGACCGTGCATCGAATGGCAGTGTGCGTGTAGCGACCTATTTTTCCATTGGGACTACGCTTGGTGATATTCCCGGTTCAGTGCCCGATGTTGATATGGTGCTGACCGAACAGAATGCAATAACACTGCCAGCAACTGCAATGGCAGTTGTGCCGGTGCCTGCCGCTGCCTGGTTGATGATCAGTGGTGTGCTCGGGTTGTTAGCAGTGTCGGGCAAGCGTCGTAAAATGCTCAGCTAACGCAAGCTTATGCTGTCGATTTTTCAATAGCGGCAATAATAAAACGGGCGGAGCTGTATTAACAGCTCCGCCCGAATTTTTTCTGGAAACGATAAACGCCCGGCATGACTCCCGTATTCTACGCACGCATTTTTTCCATAGGGATGATTTTTTGCAGCGCAAGCCTGGGCGCGGCTTCGATTGACGCGCTATCACCCGCGCCAGCTAAGGTGCAGAAGCCACCAACATTAAGTTTTCAATCAGCCGAGCAATGTCGCCAGTGTCATCAGCAGATCTATGCTGAATGGAAGCAGTCATGGATGTCAAAGGCATACAGCAACCCGGTGTTTCAGCAGGATTTATCACGCTGGCAAAAGTATGCAACTCAACAGGCACAGGATGCTTCATCGTGTTTGCGTTGCCATGCGCCGGTGGCATTACTGACGGGTGATACCGAGCTTAAAAATCCAGTCAGTCGCGAAGGCGTTACCTGTACGGTTTGCCATAAAGTCGCACAGGTGCGCGAGCGTGCGGGCCAGCATTTCCTGGTAATGGACCCGCGCCAGATAATGTACGGTGCAGGCGAAAATAAAATTACCGCTGGGCACGAAATCAGGCACAGTGAAGCGCTGACAAATTCAAGCCTGTGTGCAGGATGTCATCATGATGTATTGCAAAATGGTATGCCGCTTGAAAATACCTATCATGAATGGCGCAGCAGTGCGTTTGCCGAGCATACCCAGTGTACTGACTGTCATATGCCAGTGGTAGCGGATGCTGAAGCGGGCACGGCTAAAACGACGCATCGCTCGCACCGGTTTCCGGGCGGACATGCGTCATCGGAGTTGTTAACCGGGGCTGCGAAAATACAGCTTATGCCGGTGCAGGATAAAACCCGGCTCGTGGTCAAAGTGTCAAATGTTAAAACCGGGCATAATTTTCCAACTGGCGGCGCGCATCCGGCGAGACTGGTTTTAACGGTCAGACTGACCACGGACAAAGGCGAGGTGGTGACTACCGGCACGCGCCAGTATGAATTCACCTACCTGAACAAGGCCGGGTTGCAGGTCAATGGTCGGGAAGCTGTGGCGAGCTGGCTCGATACCGCGCTGAAGCCGCTGGAGACCCGCACTGAACAGTTTGAGTTGCCCCCGCGCTCGGACGCGCTGCAGTTAAACGTGTCGCTGGTCTATGAACTGATTCCTGCCTCGATGGCGGCACAACTGCCGGCAGATATGGTGCAGCAGCACTATCGTCCGGTCGTTATCGATGAAATCAATCTGCCGTTATCGTCACTGCTGACAGGCGAGCACTGAGCCGCATTTTTTCTCAAGCTGCATATCGCGTGTTAGAATCGCGCGGTCTGTATCGAACAGCTTAGGTGGAGTGTTGAGTGAGTATTAAATCTGACAGGTGGATCCGGCGTGAATCTGAAAAAGGCATGATCGAGCCCTTCGAGGCTGGCCAGGTACGCGCGGGTGCTGACGGTGAAAAACTGATTTCCTATGGCACGTCGAGTTACGGCTATGACGTGCGTTGTTCTGACCACTTTAAAATTTTCACCAATATAAATTCAGCAGTCGTCGATCCGAAGGATTTTTCCGAGCACAGCTTTGTCGACTTCCATGGTCCGGTGTGTATTATTCCGCCGAACTCGTTCGCGCTCGCGTCCACGGTCGAATATTTTCGTATCCCGCGCAATGTGCTCACGGTTTGCCTGGGCAAATCGACATATGCGCGCTGCGGCATCATTGTCAACGTCACACCGCTGGAACCTGAATGGGAAGGGCATGTCACGCTGGAGTTTTCCAACACCACGACACTGCCGGCAAAAATATATGCCAACGAAGGCGTGGCACAAATGCTGTTTTTCGAATCAGACGAAGTCTGCGAAACATCATACGCAGACCGCAGCGGCAAATACCAGGGCCAGCGTGGTGTCACCCTGCCCAAGGCCTGAGATGCCCAGATGTTGTATTTAACACGAATGCTTTTTAGTCCGCAAATAAACGCGAATTTATTGTTTCAAAAAAACGTATGATCTAAATTTTTGGAAATCTGTCAGATGCCATTAAAGCATGTAACACACGAAATCGTATTTGCGTTTATTCGCGTTCATTTGCGGACTCAGCCTCTTTTGCCGTTAGTAAGTTCATTCAAATAATTTGATGCGACGTTTTATCCCTACATTTCTGATTATTATCCTGGTGCTCGCGGTGTATCCGTTTATTGGCATGGATAATTCCGATAAGCCAAAACTTAGTGGGCTGCCGTGGCAAATTGAAATATTGCCGGATGGCAATAGCAAAATTTTTGGTGTCACGCCCGGGCAAAGCACGCTGCAGCAGGCAGCGACAGTGCTGGGTGATGATTACAAGCTTGCGATTGTCGAGAATGCATCCGGCATCAGCCTTGAGATGTATTTTGGCAATTATCGCGCGGGACTGATGGCGGCAAAGATGGTGCTGGTCGCCGAAACTGATGCGCAGCAGTTACGCCAGTGGCAGCAGCGTGCGATCAAATCTGATTACATGGAAACCGGCACTGCAAAAAAATATGCGCTCGATGAAACTGACAAGGCACTGGCGATGCGCGCAGTGTTGCGCGCAATTGCTTTTATTCCTGCTGTCAATCTTGATGATGAGATCGTGCGCAAGCGTTTTGGTGAACCGGCCGAGCTGATCGAAACCGGCGACGGCATTAAGCATTATCTCTATCCTGAAAAAGGCCTGGTGATCGCGCTTGGCGATAAAGCCAAAGAAGTATTGCAATATGTTGCGCCGCAAAACTTCAACAGTCTGCGCGCGCCCCTGGTCGAGAACTAGTTTCTAAAACTGGTAATCTGCCAGCCACGTTCGCCGGCGATCCGGGCGAGCTGTTTATCCGGGTCGACCGCCACCGGGTGGCTTACCTGTTCGAGCAGTGGCAGGTCGTTGTGCGAATCGCTGTAAAACCAGCTGTCTTCCAGGTTCTCATTATGCGCCTGCATCCATGCCTGCAGGCGGGTGATCTTGCCGTGCTGAAAACTGGGTACGCCTGCGACTTTGCCGGTGTATTTGCCGTTTATTATTTCCGGCTCGGTGGCAATCAGGTGATCGACAGCAAACGCCTGTGCAATCGGCGCAGTGACGAAGCTGTTGGTGGCAGTGATGATCAGCGTGGTGTGCCCCATGGCCTTGTGCTCGGCTACTTTTTCCTGCCCGGCGCGGGTCATAATGTCGCGTATGCTGCCCTGCATAAATTCTTCATGCAGGCGGGTGAGCAGTTCGGTATCGAATGTCGCCAGCGGGGTCAGCGCAAAATTCAGAAATTCGTGAATATCCAGCCGGCCTTCGGCGTACTCGGCATAAAAGCGGTCATTGGCCTGCTGGTAGAGTCGACCATCGACCAGGCCCTTTTCCACCAGGAAACAGCCCCACAGGTAATCGCTGTCCCCGGCGAGCAGGGTGTTGTCGAGATCAAACAGGGCGAGTGGCATGGGTGCTCCGGCGGGCTGGCAAAGCCGCGATACTACCTGCTATGGATTCGTGGTTCCAGTGATGTGTTTCGAACTTTTCTTATTCGCGTTGTCTGTTAATATCAATGCATACAATATGAACTCGGCCTTACGCGACGCACTATCTGCGTCCCTGCCGACTAGATGGTTTTTTACAAGTGATTGATTCAAAAGGATACCGTGCCAACGTCGGTATCATCCTGAGCAATGATGACGGCAAGGTTTTCTGGGCGCGCCGTTGCGGCCAGAATGCCTGGCAGTTTCCTCAGGGTGGCATCCAGCAAAACGAAACGCCGCTGGATGCGATGTACCGCGAACTGCACGAAGAGACCGGCCTGCAAGCCGGACATGTCAAGCTCGTCGGCCAGACCGATGACTGGTTGCGCTACCGCATACCCAGCCATTTGTTGCGCCGGCGATCCAAGCCGCTATGCATCGGCCAGAAACAGATCTGGTTCCGGCTGCAGCTGATCGGCAGTGAATCCGATTTCAACCTGTGCTGTAGTGAGACCCCGGAATTCGATAGCTGGCGCTGGGTGGATTACTGGACACCGGTCAAGGAAATCGTATTTTTCAAACGCAAGGTCTACCGCCAGGCTTTAGAACAGCTCGAGAACGCCAGTTAAAGCGGTTGCAGTTCGACCAGCAACACGATAACAATCAGCAGGATAACCGGGAATTCGTTGAACCAGCGAAACCAGACATGTGACCGCGTATTGCGGTCATGTTTGAAATCCAGCAGCAGCTTGCCGCACCAGATGTGATAGACCACCAGGATTGCAACCAGTGCCAGTTTGATCTGCAGCCACAGCGTGTCGAACAGGGTCGGGCTGATTTCGAAAATCAGCCAGAAGCCGAGTGCAATGGTAATAATGCCGCCGGGCGTGGTAATGCCCCAGAACAGTTTGCGCTCCATGATTTTGAAGCGCGCCCTGCTGGCTTCGTCATCGGCGCTGGCGTGATAGACGAACAGGCGCGGCAGGTAAAACAGTCCGGCAAACCAGGTCACCATGAAAATAATGTGGAACGACTTGATCCATAACATATGTGTTTACCTGTTGCAGTTCAGCGGAAGCGGTATTTTAACCTGCAAACATGCCTGCAGGTGAATCCAGACCACAACGCGTGTACTCAAATAATTGGCTATATTTGTTGTCTGCGTTAATAATAACGCGCTCTTAATCACCCGCAAGAAGTATTTGAATGAACAGCAAACCTGATTCTGCAGCAATAAAAGTCGGCGTTGTCGGCGGTACCGGTTACACCGGCGTTGAACTTCTGCGCCTGCTGGTCATGCACCCGGCGGTAACACTGCGCATGGTCACTTCGCGCTCCGAAGCCGGGCAGAAAGTGTCGGACATGTTCCCCAATCTGCGTGGCCACACCGATGTCGTGTTTACCGAGCCTGAGGTTGATGCGCTGGGTGAGTGTGACCTGGTGTTTTTTGCGACCCCCAATGGCACCGCCATGAAGATGGTGCCAGCCTTGCTGGAAAAAGGCTGTCGCGTGATCGACCTGGCGGCGGATTTCCGGCTGCACGATCCGGCGCTGTGGGCGCACTGGTACGGCATGGCGCATGCCTGCCCCGATATCCTCGCCGAGGCCGTGTACGGTATGCCCGAAATCAACCGGGCTGCAATTGCCGGTGCGCGCGTGGTGGCCAATCCGGGCTGTTACCCGACCGCGGTCACGCTGGGTTTTCTGCCCCTGGTTGAGAATGCGCTGGTGGATACCGGGCGCCTTATTGCTGATGCCAAGTCGGGTGTCAGCGGTGCCGGGCGCGGCGCGAGCGTGGCGCATTTGCTCGCCGAAAGTTCAGAAAACTTCAAGCCCTACGGTGTCAATGGCCACCGCCACTTACCTGAAATCAGCCAGACCCTGGGGGCTGCGGCAGGCCACGATGTGGGCCTGACTTTCGTGCCGCATCTCACGCCGATGATCCGTGGTATCGAGGCAACGCTCTATGCGGTACTCAAACAGTGCGATATCGACCTGCATGCGCTATATACAAAGCGGTATGCTGATGAAATTTTCGTCGATGTGTTACCTGAGGGTGCGTTGCCGGAAACGCGAAGTGTGAGGGGGTCGAACATGTGCCGGATTTCTGTGTTCCGTCCGCAACAGTCCGATACCGTCGTGGTCTCATCAGTGATTGATAATTTAGTTAAGGGGGCCGCCGGTCAGGCGTTACATAATATGAATATAATGTTCGGATTAACCGAAACCAGCGGGCTGGAGCAGCCTGCCATGCTGCCGTGATGACGCACAGCGCGTTACCAACACGAATCCTGGTCACCATTCAGCGGCCGGGTCTCTGGTTGCTGTCGCTGGCCGTTATCGTCGCCCTGATGGCGTTGCTTATCTGGTCGGCGTATATATATGGTCAGCGCGTTGCCGGCTATGAGCGCGGTGAAGCGGTTTCGGCCATTGGTAACCTGGAAAAACAGCTCAAAGAAATACAGGCGCTTTATGCTGAAAGTCAGCATCAAACTGCTATGATTGAACGTACCAGCCAGATTGATGATGATGCCAGCAAACAGCTCAAACAGGCATTAAACCAGGCTCAGCAGGAGTCTCTGACGCTCAAAAAGGAACTCGCGTTCTATAAGAGCATTGTGTCTCCAGAGCAGGACAAACGCAGCCTGGCGATTCAGACCATACAGCTGAAACAGGAAGAGGGTGGCGATTACCGCTACAAGGTAATGGTCAGTCAGCGTGGACGTAATGACAAGCTGGCACGCGGCACTATCGATATCAAACTCGAAGGTGTCGATGCCGGGCAAGCGAGGACACTCGCCTTGAGTGAAGTGTCTCCAAATGTGAAAAAAGTGACCAAGTTTGGCTTCAAGTATTTTCAGAATTTCGAAGGTACCATGAGCCTGCCAACAACTTTCACACCCGAAAATTTACGGGTAGTGGTAACGCCCAGCAATAAAACTATCGACAAACTCGATGAGCAATACAGCTGGGTCGACCTGACATCGGGAGGTAACTGATATGTGGGGCAACAACAAGATTAAATCAGTCCAAGATCGACACCCTGATTGGAAACAGCATTGAAATTAGCGGTGATGTGAAATTCAGCGGTGGTTTGCACCTTGACGGCAAAATCATTGGTAGTGTATCGGCCGAAGACAATGAACAATCTGTACTGGTGGTGAGCGAGCGCGGCTGTATCGAAGGCGATGTGAGTGTATCGTATGCAGTGATCAATGGCACGGTGAAGGGCAATGTCTATGCCTCTGAAAAGCTTGAACTTTCAGGTAAAGCCCGCATCAGTAGGTGATGTCCATTACAATCTGCTCGAGATGGCCAGTGGTGCTGAAGTCAACGGCAAAATGCTGCATGACAAACGCGAGAAAAAGCTGCTGGAGCACCACTCAAAAAAGGATGAGACCAATATCCATATCATGGATGCGGCAACCACGGCACAAAGTTGACTAAAATAGTCAGGTAATGCTACATTAGCCGCATCTAATGTAATTTGGCTAATGTTTTATTGCGAGGTTCGACACAGGCATGAATATTCAGGTATCGCTAGCACCCATGAAACCCAAGGTGCCGGAAAATGCGACGGTAAAGTTCTCCGATGCAGCGGCCGCGCGTGTCAAACAGCTTGTCGAAGAAGAAAATAATCCAGACCTCAAGTTACGGGTTTACGTTAATGGCGGCGGTTGTTCCGGTTTCCAGTACGGTTTCGAATTCGATGAAAACGTAAAACAGGATGATTCACAGATTGAAAAAAACGGTGTCGTCATGCTGGTGGATGCCATGAGCATGCAGTACCTGGCGAATTCCGAAGTGGATTACCTGGAAGGCCTCGAAGGTTCGCGTTTTGTGATTAACAACCCGAATGCCAAATCAACCTGTGGCTGTGGCTCGTCATTTTCGATCTGATTTAAGATAAACATTTGTACACAAAAGGGCGCATTGGCGTCCTTTTTTGATTGCCGAGGCATGGACATTTCCTGCTTCGAGTTTGTTAAGCTAAGCGCCAGTATTAGCTTAGGAAATATTTATGACTAGCGAATATTTGCCCGGCCTTGCGGGTGTACCAGCAACCAAATCGAATATTTCGGATATTGATGGCGAGAAAGGAATCCTCGCCTATCGTGGTTATGATATCCGCGAGCTGGCTGATAAAAGTACCTTCGAAGAAACCGCGCTGCTGTTGCTCGATGGCAAATTGCCTACCCGCGAAGAACTCGACGAATTTGACCAGCAACTTCGCGGTGAACGCCGGGTAAAATTCAACGTTCGCGAAATCATGAAAAACCTGCCCGCCACCGGGCATCCGATGGAAATGCTGCAGACTGCAGTCGCCAGTCTTGGCATGTTCTATGGCGGCGAGAATGGTCTTGCGGATGGTTATCAGCAGGAGGATGACTTTTTCATCCACAACATGTCAGTGAAAATCATTTCGCGCATGGCTACTATTGTCGCGATGTGGCAACACGTGCGTAACGGTTATGAACCCGTCGAACCACGTCATGACCTGACGCATGCAGAAAATTTTCTCTATATGCTGCATGGCCGTGATCCAGATCCGTTCGAAGCACGCATCATAGATGCCTGCCTGGTATTGCACGCCGAACACACCATCAATGCCTCAACCTTTGCGGCCATGGTGTGCGGTTCGACCCTGGCGTCGCCCTTCCTTGTGATTGCCGCGGCCATCGGCACCCTGGCTGGTCCGTTGCACGGCGGCGCCAATCAGCGCGTGGTGGAAATGCTGGAAGAAATCGGACGCCCGGAGAACGTCAAAGACTGGCTCGACATGAAGATGGAAGAGAAAGAAGTAATCTGGGGCATGGGTCATCGCGAGTACAAGACCAAGGATCCGCGCGCGATTGTATTGCAAAAAATGATGATGGAATGGATTGAGCGCAAGGGCAATCTCAGCCCCATGTTCGAAACCGCGCTTGCGCTGGAAGAAGCCTGCGAAAAACGCCTCGGCCCCAAAGGCGTGTATCCCAACGTGGATTACTATTCCGGCATTCTGTACACCGAGATGGGCATCCCGGCTGACCAGTTCACGCCGATATTTGCGGTGTCGCGCATCGCCGGCTGGATGGCGCACTGGCGCGAACAATTATCAGATAACCGTATTTTCAGACCGACCCAGATATATACCGGCGAGCCGTTCAGGCCTTATGTCGAGATGGAAAAACGCTAGCGATAGAGAGGGCGATGGCGATAGCAGGGCGGGTCGCATCACCCGGACACTGGCTGGCGTCAATGCCGCGTTATTGTTCCCAGCACCACGGCCTGGTGCGCACCGGTGACCGATGGCAGGTTACCGGGTAGCTGGTGAATAGTCTGTTTCGCCAGCCAGGCAAATGCCATGGCTTCTACCCAGTCGGGATGCACACCCGATACTTCAGTTGAAGCAATGGCATACCCCGGCAGGTTTTCGCCCAGGCGTGTCATCAGGTGCCGATTGTGCGCACCGCCGCCGCATATCAGGATTTCCTGTGTCTGGGCTGCATATTGTTTGATGGCCAGTGCAATGCTGCGTGCGCTGAGTTCGCACAGCGTGGCCTGAACATCATCAGCGCGCAAGACACCTGTCTGGTAACTTTCCAGCCAGTTGAGATTAAAATATTCAAAGCCCGTGCTCTTGGGAGGCGGCAGGCTGAAATAGTGATCTTCGAGTAAATCGGCCAGCAAGGTTTCGTTGACCTGTCCGCATCGCGCCCAGTCGCCATCACGGTCATAGCTAAGGCCGTTAATCTTGTGTATCCAGGCATCCATCAGGCTGTTGCCGGGGCCGGAATCAAAGCCGGTAATGCCCGCACTATCACCGGGCAGAAGTGTCAGGTTGGCAATGCCGCCGATATTGACCACGCTGCGGTGTTCGTTATCGCGCTTAAAAACCGCGGCATGGAAGGCCGGTGCCAGCGGCGCACCCTGTCCACCAGCGGCAATGTCCGCAGTTCTAAAATCACTCACGACATCAATACCGGTTTCCTGCGCGATCACTTCGGCGTTACCAATCTGGAGTGAAAAGGGCTGTGCTGTGTCGGGTCGATGGCGAATTGTCTGGCCGTGGCTGCCGATGGCGATCACGTCGTCGGGGCGCACGCCTGCCTTTTCCAGCAGCTGGTTCGCCGCCTGGGCAAAGATGTTTCCGGTCTGAGTATCAAGTGCATCCAGCGTGGCCAATGCTTCATCGGGCAGTGTGCGGCTTTCGAGTAAGGCCTGGTGCAATCGTTCAGGCCAGGGGTGGCAATGTGTGCTGATTAACCGGGGAGAGGTGTCGGCAAAGTCTACCAGCGCTGCGTCGATACCATCTATGCTGGTACCGGACATCAGGCCGATATAAAGCTGCGACATTACTGGGTTGTAAGCTTAATTATTCAGCGCCAGCTGTGTCCGCGCGAGCAGATCAAGTTGTGCCAGCACCGGCTGAGTTTTCAAATTGAAATCATCCAGCAGGTCTTTTGCTACCGGCTGTGCAGTAGGCAGTTTCACGGTCAACGGATTGCGGTGCACACCACTGACGCGGAATTCATAATGCAGGTGCGGGCCGGTGGCGAGTCCCGAGCTGCCAACATAACCGATGGTCTGCCCCTGCTTAACTTTTTTGCCGGTACGGATGTGTTTGTCGTAACTGTTGAGATGCGCATACAAGGTGCTGTACTTGCTGCCGTGCTGAATAATCACGACGCGGCCATAACCACCCTTGGTGCCTTTATAGATGATCTTGCCATCACCGGCAGCGCGCACCGGTGTACCACGTTTGGCGGCATAGTCCACGCCCTTGTGTGAGCGTAGTTTGTGCAGAATTGGGTGATAGCGGCCGAGGCTGAAGCCCGAGCTGATACGGGTGAAGTCTACCGGTGAGCGCAGGAAAGCCTTGCGCATGCTGTTGCCGTCCGGCGAGTAATATTTCGCGACAGTGTCACCCGGTTTTTGATAGCGCACCGCACGGTAGGTTTTCTTCTCGTTAATAAATTCAGCGGCGAGGATATTGCCGTCGGCGATTTTTTCGCCGTTACGATACAGTTCTTCGTAGAGCAGGGTGAAGCTGTCACCCTTGCGAATGTCGAGTACAAAGTCGATGTCCCAGCCAAAAATACCGGCCAGCTCCATGGTGATGTTGTCTGACATACCGGCCGCGTAGGCAGCTTCGAACAGCGAGCTTTCAATTTCAGCCTGGGCGTATTTCTGACGCACTTCGATATCGTAGCTCAGCACATCTGAATTGAGCTTGCCATCATTTGTGCGTTCGACCAGCAGGTAGGATTCGTGGTTGATTTCATAGCGCAGCGCCTGCAGGCTGCCTTCGCCATCGGTGAGCACGCGGATGACGTCTTTCGGGAAAATCTTGGTCAATTTTTTAGCAGCATCACCGGACTTCATCATTTCGTCGAGCTGCTGTGGTTTTATCCCGGCGCGCTTGAACAGTTTTGCGAGGCTGTCGCCTGACTTGACTACAAATTCCTGCCATTTCTGTGGCGCGACATGGTTAATTTCGTCAATGATTTCCTGCTGGGCCTGTAACTCAGGCAGCGGCAGTTTGAAACTCTGGCGCGCGATACGTGACTGTTGTGGCTTTTCGATCAGTGCTTCACGGGCCTGGGCAGCGTCTTTAAGTTGTACAGAAAGTGTCTCGCTGGAAGGAACATCGGCTCGCTGGTAAACACTGGTGGTGCTGGCAATTACCGCACCCAGCACAATACTGCCCGTGGCGAACAATGCCCAGCGCATGGCGGGGTGACGTTCACGTTTCACAGAAGGGCGAAAATCTATATTAATCAATGCCATTGGGATCCAAATATTAGAAGGATTTTAACTGAATGTAGCTTGCATAGAGTTATGGGTCAATCAAATCCTGTGGATATTATTATAGTTGGCCAGAAATATCAGAGTTTCCTTGAGAATGTGCAGGCCGGCGGGTATCTTATACGCCTTTTTACGCCATTAACACCGCCCAGATCAAAAGGAACAACCATGAGCAAGATCGACCCTGACTTACAAAACCAGCTGGACACCATCAGGCGCGGGGCGGATGAAATCCTGGTTGATGATGAGCTGGTCAAAAAGCTGAAGCTGGGTCGGCCACTGAAAATCAAGGCCGGGTTCGATCCCACCGCGCCGGACCTGCACCTGGGACATACTGTGCTGATTAACAAGCTGCGCCAGTTCCAGGATCTTGGTCACGAAGTTATGTTCCTGATCGGTGATTTTACCGGCATGATTGGTGATCCTACCGGTAAAAGTGCGACTCGCCCGCCGCTCACTGCTGAAGACGTGCAGCTCAATGCGAAATCCTACCAGGCGCAGATCTTCAAGATACTCGACCCTGACAAAACCCGGGTGATGTTCAATTCAGAGTGGTTTGGCAAAATGAGCAGCGCCGAGATGATCAGGCTTGCGGCCAGTTCAACCGTGGCGCGCATGCTGGAACGCGATGATTTCAGTAAACGCTACAAGGGCGGGCAGTCGATCGCGATCCACGAATTTCTCTATCCGCTGATACAGGGGCATGACTCGGTGGTGATGCAGGCCGATGTTGAGCTTGGCGGTACCGACCAGAAATTTAACCTGCTCATGGGGCGACAACTTCAGGAGCAGGCCGGGCAGCCACCACAGGTGGTGCTTACCATGCCGATTCTCGAAGGTCTCGACGGTGTGCAGAAGATGTCGAAGTCACTCAATAATTACATTGGTATTAACGACGATCCGAAGGATATGTTCGGCAAAATCATGTCGATCTCGGATGAGTTGATGTGGCGCTATTTTGAATTGCTCAGCTTCCGTCCTATGGCTGAAATCGAAAGCTTCAAGAAAGACATCGAGACCGGCAAGAATCCGCGCGATGTTAAATTTTTACTGGCGGAAGAAATCATCGCACGGTTTCATTCACAAGCAGCTGCAACTGCGGCACGCGAAGGTTTTATCGAGCAATTCTCCAAAAACAGGATTCCGGATGATATTCCCGAATTTACCCTCAGCGCCGAGGATGGCGGCATCGCGATTGCCAACCTGTTAAAAGCGGCCGAGCTGTGTTCGAGTACCAGCGAGGCGATGCGCATGGTTCAGCAGGGCGCGGTCAAGATGGATGGCGAGAAAGTCAGCGATAAATCACTGAGGATAACGGCTGGTACCGAGGCCGTGTTCCAGGTGGGCAAGCGCAAGTTTGCCAGGATATCAGTGCAATGATTTTTCGGCGGGTAGTCGACGAATGGCAATAACAAAACCTGCGCTCAGGTTGAACCCGGGCCTGCATGCGCTATATTGATTAGTTCCACGTGTACGCGAATCTGGAATTGAGAGGCATAGAATGGGGATGGAGCACATAGTCGCCAGCCAGGCGGAAGAAATTGTCATCACGGATGTATTCGAGAACAATGAAGACGAAATCCGCGAAATAAATGCTGACTTTCTGCAGGACAGCACGTTTAAAGGTATCAGGCGTTCGTTCACCATTTTCAATGGCACGCAACTGCGTCAGTCATATCAGTCATTTAAGCATTCCCAGGCTAAACCCTACCGGATTAATCTCAGGTATGTCCGCGCGGAGCCTGAACGCAATCGCCAGTTTGCCTGGCGCAGTCTTTTGACCTCAGGCATCGCCTTGGTACTGGCTGTGCTGCTGGCCAGTACCTGGTATTTCACTGAATATAAATCAGATTACCTGCTGGTGGCGGCGGTGTTGCTTGCTGTTGCTGGTGTCATAGCGCTGCTGCTGTTTTTTTACCGCTCACGTGACACCTATATATATAAAAGCCTGGTCGCCGGTGTGCCGCTGATCGAGCTGGATAATCACAAACCCAATATGCGTGACTTCGACGCGTTTCTATATAAGCTTGAAGCACATATTCGTGACGCGCATGCGCGTGCCATGAGCAACCGGGAGTTGCTGGCTGGCGAATTGAAGGACTTACGTCGATTGAAAGATGCCGGCATGTTGACCGATGAAATATACGAGCAGGCGCGTGCACTCATTTTCAAACACAAAGATTACAGCGTGAGCCAGTAATGCATGATCATGCTGATCAGTATTAAATGACCGTATGAACAATGGCAAGTCAGGGCGTTTCTTAATTCGATGGTCTGCACTGCCTTTACTATTATCTTCTATGCTCGCACCCGCTGCCGAGCTCTCAATCGAAACCCTGAAGCTGCCCACCGGTTTTAAACTCGAAATTTTTGCCACCGATGTTGAAAATGCACGCCAGCTGGCGCTGGGCGATAAAGCCACGGTGTTTGCCGGTTCGCGCAGTGCAGGCAATGTGTATGCACTGGTTGATGATAATTCAGACTACAGGGCAGACAGGCAAATACTCATCGCCAGTGATCTCAACATGCCGAGCGGGATTGCGTTTAAAGACGGCGCGCTCTACGTGGCAGCTGTCAGCCGCGTGCTGCGTTTTGACGCTATCGAAAGCAGGCTCGCCAGTCCACCGCCACCGGTAGTTATCACCAGTGGCTTGCCGCGTGACAGTCATCATGGCTGGAAATATCTCAAGTTTGCAGCCGATGGGGATTTATTTGTGCCCGTCGGCATGCCCTGCAATGTTTGTCTGCAGTCGGATGTGCGTTATGGCACATTATTAAAACTCGATGTAAAAACCGGGCAGTATTCCGTATATGCCAAGGGTGTGCGCAACAGCGTTGGTTTTGATCTCGAACCGGGTACTTCGCATTTATGGTTTACCGACAATGGCCGCGACTGGCTGGGTGATGATGCGCCGCCGGATGAAATCAACCGAGCTGACCGGGCCGGGCTGGATTTTGGCTTTCCCTATTTACATGGCAGTTCAGTGCCCGATCCTGACTATGGTAAAGCGGCAGACCTTAGCGGTATAACGCGTCCCATGGTAGACCTCGGTGCGCATGTTGCCCCGCTGGGCATGGCGTTTTATACCGGGAAACAGTTTCCTGAAAAATACCGCGGCGGTTTTTTTGTAGCTGAGCACGGCTCATGGAACCGCAGTGAAAAAGCCGGTTATCGCGTGATTTTTGTAAAACCGGGAAAAGGCACAGCGAAACCTGTTGTTGAGCCTTTCATAACAGGCTGGCTCGATCGTGATGAAGATTCCGCCTGGGGGCGGCCGGTGGATATTTTAAACCTGCCCGATGGTTCGATACTGATATCGGATGATTTCGCAGATGCGATTTACCGAGTGAGCTATGCGAAATAAAAGGGCGATGAAATGGACTACATTCCACCGCCCCTGAACATCATCAGCTTTGCTGTTTACGGCATGCGCCAATTAATCCCAGCAGGCCGGATGCAAACATCCACAATGCAGGGGGTAGCGGGACCGCGCTAACCGCAGCGACTGAGCAGTCACCGCTGCCGATACTGTTGGCAGTGCCCGGGGTGATGCAACCCAGCTGAAAATTTGCCAGGTTGTCATTACTGTCAAAGCCGTTCGGAAAACGTGACAGGCTGGTGATAATGGAATTGCTGTCAACGACGGACACTGCGTTGCCTTCTGTATAGGACAGTAACTCGCCTTCATATGACAGAGAATCAACAATAACTGTCCCGCTCAACAATGCGACTGCATCCGGTGCGCCGTTCTGCAACCAGCCTGCGCTGTTGCTGAAGTCGTAGTCGCAATTCATTACCAGTGACGTATTGTCACATACCACCAGGTAACTGCCGGCATCAAGACTGAACCCGGTAAGATCGATATTTCGGTAAACACTGCTATCAGTGCCATTGATGAGTTCGACGTGATAACCGTCGAGAGACACTTTTAAATTTCCATTATTGAACAGCTCAATAAACTCGGCAGTGTCCGTGCCCGGCTGATCGTAATCGATTTCATTGATAACAATGTTTGCTTGCGTGGTGCTGGTTGCAATAGCAATACAAACAAAAGTACAGGTGTGGATAAATTGTTTCATTTCACTAACTCCTTATGATGATTGAAAGGCTGCATGCTGGATCAGCACGCAACGATCTGCGCCAGGTTGCACGTGCAGTGGATCAAAATACGGGAGGGAAATAAAACAAGCATGCGACATCCTTCCATGAGTCGTGGTTCCAATCCTTTGTCGCGCTATGAGGCGCACCGTGTGCAGGCGGGCCCGCCTGCACACGGAAATAATATAGCGAAGTCTGAATCGATACAAGTGCAGCTTATCAGTGTGCAGAATGCGGCGCTGGCTACACAAGAGATGGCGCGAGTGATAGAGTCGACGGCATACGAGATGATTTTAACGGGCAGGGGGAATATACATGCGCGCAGTAATTCTAATACTGCTTGGATTGGCGAGTGCTCATGCACACGCATTTTTCTTTCCCGAAATACCGTTCTGCCCACTCGGTGGCCCGCCGGGCTGGTTCAATCGAGTTGCCAACCATGATCGCTATGAGCGCTACCCGCCGCCGATGTATTCACCATCACCCTATCGTCAGCAGGACTGGCGCTACCCGCCGCCTGCTCGAAATGGCTGTGGCTCAAATGAGAGCGGATGTCCCTGGCAATAAGCCGGGACAGGTCGACATAAAAAAGGCAGCCAGTGGCTGCCTTTTTTATGCATCACCCTGTCAATCAGGACCGGGCATTGTCTTTATCAGTCTTTGCCCAGGTATCACGCAAGGTCACCGTGCGGTTGAACACCATGCCTTTTGTATGACTGTCCTTGATGAAATAGCCCATACGCTCGAACTGGTAATGCGTATCCAGGTCCGCATGTTCGAGCGACGGTTCCAGCTTGCAGTGGCTGAGTTTTCGCAATGATTCCGGATTGAGATGCTCGACGTGGTTTTCGCTGCCGCCGGGATTGGGATGGGTGTAGAGACGGTCGTACAGATTCACCGTGGCGTCCATTGCATGTTCGGCTGATACCCAGTGGATCGTGCCTTTGACTTTTCTGCCGTCGGGTGAGTTACCGCCACTGGTGGCCGGATCATAGGTGCAGATTAATTCGATTACCTTGCCGTTTGAATCCTTGATGACATCGGTGCAGGTAATAAAATAGGCATATCGCAAACGCACTTCGCGGCCGACTGACAGGCGAAAGAATTTTTTCGGCGCGTCTTCCATGAAGTCTTCGCGTTCAACATATATTGTTCTGCTAAACGGTACCGTGCGTGTGCCCATCTCGGGCCGTTGCGGATGGTTCTGCGCTTCCATGAGTTCGACATCGCCTTCCGGGTAATTTTCGATGGTCACTTTCAGCGGATCCAGCACGCCCATGACGCGCACAGCGTGTTCGTTCAGGTCTTCGCGTATGCAGTTTTCCAGTACCGCCATTTCGATAAAACTGTCTTTCTTGGTAACACCGATACGGTCGGAGAAATCACGCAGCGCGGCCGGCGTGTAACCGCGGCGGCGCAATCCTGAAATCGTCGGCATGCGCGGGTCATTCCAGCCGTCGACATGCTTTTCGGTGACCAGCTGGTTGAGCTTGCGTTTACTGGTGATGGTGTATTTCAGTTGCAGGCGGGCGAATTCAATCTGTCGCGGGTGGCATGGCGGTTTCACCTGGTCGAGCACCCAGTCGTATAGCGGACGGTGGTCTTCAAATTCCAGTGTGCATAAAGAATGTGTAATGTTTTCCAGCGCATCAGAAATGCAATGAGTGTAATCGTACATCGGGTAAATCGGCCAGGTATCACCGGTGCGCTGATGGTGCGCGTGCTTGATGCGGTAAATCGCCGGGTCGCGCAAGTTTATGTTGGGCGAGGCCATATCAATTTTGGCGCGCAATACATATTCGCCGTCCTTGAATTCACCGGCGCGCATCCGGCTGAAAAGGTCCAGGTTTTCTTCGATAGAACGATTGCGGTGCGGGCTTTCGCGGCCGGGTTCGGTCAGGGTGCCACGATACTCGCGAATTTTTTCTGCGCTGAGTGAATCGACATAGGCCTTGCCCTGTTTGATCAGGTCAGTCGCGTACTGGTACAACTGCTCGAAGTAATCCGAGGCGTGATACAGATCGCTCCATTCGAATCCGAGCCAGCGCACGTCTTCTTTAATGGATTCGACATATTCGTTGTCTTCTTTTTCCGGGTTAGTATCATCAAACCGCAGGTTGCACTTGCCCTTGAAATCACGCGCCACGCCAAAGTTCAGGCAAATCGATTTGGCATGACCGATATGCAGGTAACCGTTGGGTTCGGGCGGGAAACGCGTCTGGATGGTGCTGTGTTTGCCCGCGGCAAGATCATCCTGAATGATGTTGCGGATAAAATTTGCGGGAGCAGTTTTTTCTTCTTCGGCCATGGCTGTGAGTCTTTTGCAAAGGTGCTGGCGGCGTATTGTACATGCCTGCCGCGGTGTTTGTGCATGCAAGCTGCGCTGAAAACGGCAATTGTGTGAATATAGAGGTGACAAATTATAAATCAGCGAGGGATTATGGTCTTCACCTCAATAGTGTTTCGCATCTTTGGCATTGTGCTACGCCCATGCTAAGACTGTGTGTTTCTGGCGCGGTGTTATAAACTGCGCGCCAGATGAGCATGCCAATCTAATGACCGAGACGCTAAACACCGACAGCATTTTGCATTTTATGCGGCAAGCTGGATATCCCGCTTGCGAACTGCGCCTGTTCGAACAAGTCGATTCCACCAATGACTGGTTATTGCAACACTGCCGTGACGGTGCGCGCCTGCCACTGGCCTGCATTGCCGAGACCCAGAGCGCCGGCCGCGGTCGCCGTGGCAAAGTCTGGCATTCAGCGCCCGGCAAAAACCTGGGCATGAGCCTGGGCTGGCGATTCGCCCTGCCGGCGTCAGCGCTTGGTGCGTTTTCTTTATTAATGGGCGTTGCACTGGTGCGTGCCTTAAAACACATCGGCATTTCAGGTGCAAAATTGAAATGGCCCAATGATGTGTTGCTGGATAATAAAAAGCTTGCCGGTATTTTAATCGAGACAGTTTCACTGGGGCAGGGAAAGATTGCGGTCGTGGCCGGGTTTGGGGTGAATTGCGATATGCCAGCGCAGGCGCGCACCATGATCGAACAGGCCATCACCGATGTTTGCGAACATCTGCCAGCGCACAGCTGCAATCGCAATCAACTGGCCGCGCTGGTGCTCGGTGAATCAATGCAGATATGCGCGGGCTTTCCCGCGAACACGGCAGATTTAATCGAAGAATACAGGCGAGATTACGATGTGCTGCAGCAGCGAGCCATTATGATTCAGCATGCTAATGGTAAACGACAACCGGCACTTGCCTTGCGCGTCGAGCACAACGGCGCGCTGCGTGTGCAGGTGGACGGTGACGAACAGCTGCTCAATGCCGGTGATGTCAGCCTGCGGTGCGTGTCTTGATCCTGACCATCGACATTGGCAACAGCCGCATCAAGTGGGGCCTGTGGCAAGCCGGGCAACTTGTCGAAAGTGCGGCGCATGAATATGTTATCGAAGATGTTGGAAGCCTGTTGAATGACAACTGGCGACACTTCGAAAAACCCGATGTCGTCATGCTGGCGTGCGTGGCAGATAATGCAGTTGAAACGATAATGCAGGCCTGGTTGCACGAACACTGGCGAATTCAGGCGCAGGTGTTTCGTGCCACGCGCCAGTTTGGCGCTATGACGCATGCCTATAAAAAACCGGAACAACATGGTGCAGATCGCTGGGCGGCAATGATCGCCGCGCGTGATATGTATAGCGTGCCATTGTGTGTCATCAGTTGCGGTACGGCCGTCACGGTTGATGTGATTGATGCAACCGGTAAACACCTCGGCGGGCAGATCGTCCCCGGGCCCGATTTGATGATTGACGCACTCAGGCAGCGTCTGCCTGCACTGGCGGATATTGAAACGCCTCCGGGCTGCAATGGCGGGGCCGTGTTCGCGAGTAATACTGCCGACGCGGTGACTTGCGGTGTGCACAACATGCTCGCAGCAGGGCTCGACCGCGCAGCTGAAAATGCGCGCGATATCGTCGGCGTCGAAATGAAAACCCTGCTCACCGGTGGCGGCGCGACTGCTATGATGGCGCTGATGAAGACCTCGATAGAGCTGCAGCCAGACCTGGTGCTGCGCGGTTTATACATTGCAGCACAGGCAGGAAAGGCCTGATGCGCTGGCTGGTTTTGTTGTTGCTGGCATTCAACCTGGGCTACCTGGCCTGGGAATTGAATCGACCTGTCGAGCGAGCAGCGCACACTACGCGCAGTCATGATGCTGATACACCCACGATAGTGCTGCTGAGCGAAACCCGATCGGCGCCAACCCAAGCGACCTTGGTCAAACCGGGCGCGGCAGACACGCCAGTGCAGAACGCGGGCGCCACAACCACGCTCGCTACCAGCGCTGTTCCCGCCAGGAAAGCGCTTGATACTCCGGCGCCGCCGCTTTCGACGCCAGCAGCAGAAACTGCAGCCGCGCCCGCACCGGCTCGAATCATTTCCGCGCACGTAGCGGACGCCTGTTACACCCTCGGACCGTTCCGCGAGCTCGACAAGTTAAGAAAAATCACCCGTGACATTCGAGATTTTGTTGTCGATGCCTCGTTTCGAAGTCACGAGGAACGCGAACAGTCGATGTACTGGGTGTATCTGCCGAGACAGCCGAGCAGGGCGGCAGCCACCGCGCTGGGCAAACAGCTCGAGCGCAAAAAAATTCGTGATTACTACGTGATTAACAGCGGCGCACAGAAATATGGAATCTCGTTGGGGCACTTCAAGGAAAAAGAGCGTGCCAATGATTTGCTGGGCCGCGTGACAAAAGCCGGTTTTGAGCCTGTGCTGGAGCCGGTTTTCAAGACCTATACCATTTACTGGCTGGATTATCGTGTTCAGGCAGACGGAAATATTCCAGAAAACGCGCTGGACTTGCGCGCTATGCCTAACGTCAGCCGCATCGATCGCGATTGCGGTTAGTCGTATTCATCCTGGTAAAACGGTTTTTTCACGGTCGTGATCATCTGCGGGCGGGCAGAAAATAAATAATTCGGCAATCAACTCTTCAATATGTGTATTACGCGTTGCTTTAGTGGACTGCATTACCTAAAATTGCCCGCCTCGCACGCGGGCTGAATATGCGCAGCGTGCTAACTGGTTGAAATTGCCGGAGTAGCTCAGTTGGTAGAGCGCCTCACTTGTAATGAGGATGTCGCGGGTTCGACTCCTGTCTCCGGCTCCATATTTTGTTTGCCGTTTCAGTTTGTTACGGTTGACAGTCGCGCTGCGCACGCGCAAAATACGCGGCTTGATTTTCGGAGGCAAGGTTGTGTACTTCCAATTGAGCTTCATACTTTCTCCTTCCTCTAGCCCGACCCGAACCATTTTTCGACCAATAGAAAGCTAATTTCGGGTCAGGCAACTTCTTGTCAAATGATTGTGGAGTATAGCAGTCAGCATCTGCGAGGGCGACAAAAAGTGGCACGGAAATGTGGGGAAACGGCCGTATTTCATCAACAATCTTAGCGCCATAACGGGTAGTGGTTTGAGAGGCCTGGCATTTATGAGCTAAAGATGAGAACGACTGTCGCACTGTCATTTTGCCCCTTCTCTCTGCGACGTTAAAATAGAACGGCAAAAACAAGCCGTAATCCATCAATTAGAGATAATGACTGATATAAACCAGAGCCTAATAAATGAAGTAGAAAAAGAATTATCAGATAAAAATCTTTTCATGATTTGCCAGAAACTGAATCCTAATGCACTTAGTAGGCTCTCTGAGGAATATCATATAAGAAACTGCCGAGAAGATGAATTAAACATCTGGCTGGAAATGCCTTTTGACGATCCAGGCGACGCGGAGAAGTATCGGGCGTATATGGCGGATTACTTTTCGAGGGTATATGCAAAAAAGGGTCCCCTTTTTTACGAAAAATGTTTATTCGTTTGTGACCATAGTGACAGGCCAATTGGGACCGCATTTGTTTGGAAATCATATGATAAATTCAATACAATCCATTGGCTCAAAGTCCTAAAAAAATATGAAGGAAGAGGTATCGGCCGCGCGCTTTTATCGGTGGTGATGGCAGCACTGAAGGATGGAGATTATCCGGTATACCTTCACACCCAGCTAGGCAGCTACAGGGCAATTAAACTATATTCTGATTTTGGATTCGAGTTGTTATCGGATCCAATCATTGGCAACAGAAAGAATGACCTAGAAGAATGTTTGCCAATCCTAGAAAAGGTTATGACGAATATAGATTTCAAGAAGTTAAAGTACACCAGAGCACCAAGACATTTTTTAAGCACCTTAGAAGGGCAGAAAAACAACGAGTTCTAAACACTACAGATAGCGCCATTCAACAACTGCTTGCGCACGAGGCGATTATTGAAGGCCCTAAGCCAGAAATGGAGATTTGAATTGAATGTATCCTTGCCAACCTATCCAAACGTGCCTGGTGGGCAGCGTTATACCGTCAGGCTAAATCAATGAAATTGCGTGGCTTTACGATAAAAACGGTTTGTGGGTTGAGCTTTTGAGCTTGAATCTTTCCTATGTCTATGAGGGATTGATCGAAGGCTCGCGCGCTGGCGCGCATGAGGTATTGAGACGGAATATCGATAGAGGAACTAAAAAGTGGGCGTGCATTGTATATTGTTGGTTTTTCCGAACAGAATGCAGAAGTTGAAAAGAGATGGTCGAACTCTAGATGAATGGCCTCCCGCAGAATTGGTTGAAGTACGATGCCGAAGTCAGTGGGTACCGAGTGGAAAACATCCACATGGCCACACAAGTATGACGATTAAGTGGTATCAGGATGGTGGCGACCCTTTTGAGTATTTAGCTCAAGTGCTTAAAAAGATTTCGTGGGCAGAATATTCAGAATATATTGAATTGGTAGATTAAGTTGTGCGGGTCACTTTATTGAGTCCACGTGGAGTCTCCCTGTCGTATCCTTTGACGCGGGTGAGGTGGTAGGCAAAAAGCTGCGCCGGAATGATGCTCACCAGCGGCGACAGCCATTCGGGCAGGTCGGCGGGCAGCGCAATGGGCGAGTTGGCTAACGTCAACGTCGTCGTCGTTGCTCATGATGAGCAGTTCGGCCTGCTTCTCTTCCGCCAATTTTTGCAGCAGATTGCGCATGTCGGCCAGAACCGCCCCCGTGGGTGCGATGGCCATGATCGGAAAGCCGCGCTCCACGATGGCAATCGGACCGTGCCGAAAATCAGCTGAGGAATACGGTTCGGCCACGACATAGGTGAGTTCCTTGAGCTTGAGAGACCACTCGAAAGCCGTGGCGTAGTTGTAACCGCGCCCCAGGACGACACATTGTTTCATGTACAGATAGCGCTGGGCCAGCTGACTTATTTTTTCGTCGGAGGCGAGTACGGCCGTTCCCCATTCTCCCAGTCTTCCAATCGCCGCAAACCGCTGCATCGTCCTGGCTCCAGGCGGCCGAGAGCATGGCGATGGCCAGCAGCTGGCTGGTGTAGGTTTTGCTGGCGGCCACGGCCGTTTCTACCCCGGCGTGAATGTTGATGACAAAATCTGCCGTGTACGCCAGCGGTGAGTTAGGCTCGTTGGTGATGGCCAGCGTGGGCTGTCCCTGGCGCTTGCCCTCGGCAACGACGTTTACAATATCGGGCGATTGCCCCGACTGCGAAATACCAATGACCAGCGCGCCGCGCAGTCGAGGAGGCTGCTGGTAAAGGCTAAACAGAGATGGCGTGGCCAGCGTCACGGGAAGCCGATTCATCGCTCCCCACAAATAGCTGGCGTAGCGGGCGGCATTGTCGGATGTGCCCCGGGCGGCGATAAACGCATGGTGAATATTTCCGA
>CAWKAL010000044.1:0-27430 GCA_963847575.1 uncultured Gammaproteobacteria bacterium | reverse complement strand
TCAGTGTGCTCGAATGTGTTCTGGATGAAATCCCAGGCAGGCAGTTCAGATTTGATTGACTCGTCAAAATCAATCACGCTGCAGCGCTGCTGTTGTTGTAACAATTCAATGCAGCTGAGTTCGGCGTTTGTGTACCCGGCGGTAGTGACGAAGTAGTAATGGGTGCTGTCATGGTTGTCGTTACTGCTAATGTTAACCAGTGCTTCAACATACGCCAGGCTGTTGTCAACTTGCTGGCTGGCTTCGAGCTGCTGGTGCCATGCATGCCACAGCGTGTGTACCAGTGAGGCCTCCTGCTGTAAGTGCTTGTGGGCATTTTCCAGGCCATACGCAAGCTGTATGCGCTGCTCCCAGTCGGTGCTGTTTTCTGTGATAGTGATTTGTTGCAGATTGAGTTCGTCGAATAAGGTGAGCAGGGCAAGGGTCACCTGCCATTTGTTTTCTTCGCGAAACAGGTGGCTGTGATGTTCCAGTGCTTCGATAAATAACAGGCGGCGGCTCTGTTCGCTAATCAGGGTGCGTGTCGGCGCGACGCGGTACTCGTGCCCATTCGCGGAATGTGCCGCACCTCAGGGCGGAATTACCGAGGGTATATTTATCAGCGCCAGTTGTTCGAGTAACTGGCCGCGAAATTGAGAGCAGCCGGTTTGATCTGGCAGTAGTACTGCAATCTGGCCGAGATCGGGCAGGGCAGCGCGATGTTTTTGCAGGATATACTCTGCCGTGCGTGTAATCAGCGGGTCACCGGGCGCAATCCTGAGATCGACTGGCAATGGCATGATTGTTGGCAAAAGCGGCGGCTAGCGTTCCAGGTGTTGCAGCTTGTCTTCGACACCGTCCCATTCTGCCGCGTCTTCCGGCGGATCCTGGCTGACATTGATCACCGGCCACTCGAGACTGAGTTCTGCATTCAGCGCGGTAAATGCTTCCTGCCCGGGGGGCAAGTCATCTTCAGCGAAAATTGCGTCGGTGGGGCATTCTGGCTCACACAAGGTGCAGTCAATACATTCTTCAGGGTCTATAACCAGGAAATTAGGCCCTTCGTGGAAGCAGTCAACAGGACAAACATCGACACAGTCGGTGTATTTGCACTTGATACAGTTTTCAGTAACGACGTATGTCATGGCGTAATATTGTTTTATATCATCTGGCTGTGAAAGCGGCTGATATTAACACAGCCACAAGCGTGGCTTCATGGTCTAAAATCAGGCTTAATCGGATTTTTTACTTGTCCGCTGTAGTGTATTTCCTCAAGCTTTAATTGATTTGCAATTTCTATAAGGATTTTCAATGAATAAAATCAGAACTGCCGTTTTTCCAGTCGCCGGGCTGGGTACGCGCTTTTTGCCTGCGACTAAATCAGTGGCCAAGGAAATGCTCACTATCGTCGATAAACCGCTGATCCAGTATGCCGCTGAAGAAGCGGTGGCCGCCGGTTTGACCAAGCTGATATTCATTGTCGGCAGAACCAAGAATTCGATTATTGATCACTTCGACAAGGCGTATGAGCTTGAAACCGAGCTGGCGCTGCGCAAGAAAACCGATATGCTGAAGGTGGTGCAGGATATCGTGCCCGACAATGTGCAATGTGTATTTATTCGCCAGTCAGAAGCCCTGGGGCTGGGCCATGCTGTGCTGTGCGCAGAACCGGCGGTGGGCAACGAGCCCTTTGCCGTGATCCTGCCTGATGACCTGATTTACAACGAGGGCAAGAATTGCATGCAGCAAATGGTCGAGGTGTTCGAGCGCAAACAGGCGTCCATTATCGGCACCCAGACGGTGTCGCGTGAAGACAGCAGCAAGTACGGCATGGTGGCGGGGCCGAAGGTCGAAGACCGGCTGGCACTGGTCGAACAAATTATCGAAAAACCCTCGCCGCTGGAAACGCCCTCTGACCAGGCCGTGGTCGGGCGCTATATTCTCACGCCGGGCATCATGGAAAAACTTAAAACCACGCAGCGTGGTGCCGGTGGCGAGATTCAGCTCACGGATGCAATTGCGGCCTTGCGCGCAGAAGAAGAGATCTACGCCTATAGCTTCGAGGGCAAGCGCTATGACTGCGGCAGCAAACTGGGGTACCTCGAAGCCACGGTAGAGTTTGCGCTGATGCACGATGAACTGGCGGATGAATTCCGCACTTTTCTGGCGAAGTTCAGCCGGGTGTGATTGAATAAAATATTAGAAAAAGCTAATATAAAGGACTTTTAACCAGCACTGGCAGATGACATGAACGACGAAGCTGACAAGCACGGCAAGGTGACTGTATTCACCATTATTGCAAGCCTGTTTGGCAGGCTGGTTCGGGGTGCAGAACAACAAAAATCGTGAGCGTGACTTTACCCACGGCAAAGCTTCGACCTTTTATCTATGCCGGTATTATTTTCCTGGTGTTGTTCGTGCTGGGTGTCTGGGGAATCGTGCAGCTGGTGATGGCGACGGCCGGCAGTTAGCGACTGCGCAGTTTTTCTGGCAAAAAAAAGGGGGCATACGCCCCCTTTACTCTCTTTAAGGATCGCTCAATCACCAGTACCGAGCTGTTACTACTGTATACACATGAAACTGTACACTTCGAGCCTTTGAAAGCAGGAAAAGTTCAGCCAGCTGGAAAAATATTTTTTGAGCGACCTGCCTGTCAGGCAGGTCGATCTGAACAGGAAATTGGCTCCCCGACCTGGGCTCGAACCAGGGACAAACGGATTAACAGTCCGTTGCTCTACCAACTGAGCTATCGAGGAATAGTTCCGTAGCGGGCTTACGCCCCTTCATGGAGGGCGGTATGCTACCGATTTGGCCTCGCAGGGTCAATGCTTTTGAAGGCGTATACTGCGCTTCAGTCGATGGCTTTCGCGATTCTGTCGAGCGCTTTTTCCAGGTTTTCCATCGATGTGGCAAAAGACAGGCGTAAATGGCCGTCGGCGCCGAAGGCCGAGCCCGGCACCAGCGCGACTTCGGCTTTTTCCAGCAGCAGTTGCGCGAGCTCTATATCGTTTTTGATGCCGTCCATGCGATCGATCACGCCCTGAAACGAAGGGAAGCTGTAGAAGGTGCCATCGCTGGCCAGGCATTCGACGCCGGGCATGGCATTCAGGCGGTCGTACACATAATCGTGGCGCTGTCTGAACACATCACACATCTGCTTGAGAAAGTCCTGGTCGCCTTCGAGTGCGGCCTGCGCTGCGTATTGCGCAATCGAGCAGGGGTTGGAGGTGCTCTGTGACTGGACTTTTTTCATCCCCTTGATCAGTTCGGCCGGGCCGCCGGCATAGCCGATGCGCCAGCCGGTCATGGAATAGGCCTTGGATACGCCATTCAGTACCAGGGTGCGTGCCTGCAGTTCGGGGCAGACATTCAGAATATTGTTGAAGCCTTCGTCGGTCCAGACGATGTGCTCATAGATGTCGTCAGTGATCACCACGATATCCGGATAGCGCAGAAGCACCTCGGCCAGCGCGCTCAGTTCGGCGCGGGTGTAGGCCTTGCCCGAGGGGTTAGACGGGCTGTTGATTACCACCAGCCGGGTTTTGTGGTGTGATCGCGGCTTCGAGTTGCGCGGCGCTGATTTTAAACGCCTGCTTGATATCACCGCTGACAATCACCGGCTCGGCATCGGCCAGTATCACCATGTCCGGGTACGACACCCAGTAGGGCGCCGGAATAATGACTTCATCACCGGGATTGAGCAGGGCCTGTACCAGGTTGTAGAACACCTGTTTGCCGCCGACCGAGACCAGAATCTGGTCCGCGCGTAATCCAGGCCGTTATCCTTTTCGAACTTGTTTATAATGGCCTGTTTGAGTCCGGCGGTACCATCGACAGCGGTATATTTTGTGTGGCCGTCCTGGATCGCCTGGATGGCGGCCTGCTTGATGTGCTCGGGTGTGTCAAAATCCGGTTCGCCGGCGGCGAGTCCGATGACATCACGGCCTTCGGCACGTAATTGTTCGGCCAGTGCGGTGACCGCGAGTGTTGGCGAAGGTTTGACCCGCTGGATGCGGTTCGATGGTTGAATGCTCAAGTGTTGATTTCCGATGTAATTTGCCTGAACTATTTCAGGCAGCAAAAAGAGGCCCTATTGTAGACAATGTCCCGACGATTTGAAATTGAAACTGACTATCAACCTGCCGGAGATCAACCCGAGGCGATTCGTACCCTGGTTGAAGGCCTGGAAGCCGGTCTCGCACGGCAGACCCTGCTCGGTGTGACCGGTTCCGGCAAGACCTTCACCATTGCCAATGTCATCCAGCAACTGCAGCGGCCGACCATGGTACTGGCGCCCAATAAAACCCTGGCGGCGCAGTTTTACGGTGAAATGAAAGACTTCTTTCCCAATAACGCGGTGGAATATTTCGTTTCGTATTACGATTATTACCAGCCCGAAGCCTATGTGCCGGCGAGTGATACCTTTATCGAAAAAGACGCCTCGGTCAACGAGCATATCGAGCAGATGCGTCTGTCGGCCACCAAGGCGGTGATGGAGCGCAAAGATACCATTATTGTTGCCACGGTATCGGCGATTTACGGCCTGGGTGATCCTGAATCCTATTTGCAGATGGTGTTGCACCTGGTGCGCGGTGACATAGTTGATCAACGCACTATTTTGCGACGACTCGCCGAGCTGCAATACCGGCGCAACGATGTTGAATTGCGCCGCGGCTGTTACCGCGTGCGTGGTGATGTGATCGATGTGCATCCGGCCGACTCGGAACGCGAAGCGGTGCGCATCGAACTGTTCGATGAAGAAGTCGAAAGCCTGAGTTATTTTGATCCGCTGACCGGTGAAATCCTGCGCAAGGTGGCGCGCCTGACGATCCATCCGAAAACGCATTACGCCACACCGCGTGATGTGATTGTGAGCGCGATCGACCTGATTCGCGATGAACTGAAGCTGCGCCTGGAAGAATTACGCGGCATGGACAAGCTGGTGGAAGCGCAACGTCTCGAACAACGCACACGTTTTGATATCGAGATGATGCAGGAGCTGGGCTACTGCAGCGGCATCGAAAACTATTCGCGCTATCTATCAAATCGCGAAGCCGGCCAGCCACCGCCGTGTCTGTTTGATTATCTGCCCGATGATGCCCTGCTGGTGATCGATGAAAGTCATGTCACCATTCCGCAGCTGGGTGCGATGTACAAGGGTGATCGCTCGCGCAAGGAAAACCTGGTCAATTTCGGATTTCGCCTGCCTTCGGCGCTGGATAATCGCCCGCTGATGTTCGGGGAATTTGAGGCCTTGTCACCGCAGACGCTGTATGTCTCGGCCACGCCCGGGCCCTATGAAGACGAAAAATCCGATGCCGTGGCAGAGCAGGTGGTACGTCCGACCGGGCTGCTCGATCCGCAAATCGAAATCCGACCGGTGGCGACCCAGGTGGATGATGTGTTGTCTGAAATAAATTTACGCGTGCCTAAAAACGAGCGCGTGTTAATCCTGACGCTGACAAAACGCATGGCTGAAGATCTGACCAATTACCTGGCTGAGCATGATGTCCGTGTGCGTTATCTACATTCGGATATCGACACTGTTGAACGCGTGGAAATTATTCGTGATCTGCGCCTGGGTGAATTTGATGTGCTGGTCGGCATCAACCTGTTGCGCGAAGGCCTGGATATGCCGGAAGTATCGCTGGTGGCGATCCTGGATGCGGACAAGGAAGGTTTCTTGCGTTCGGAGCGTTCACTGATACAAAGTATCGGTCGCACCGCGCGTAACATGAACGGCCTGGCGATACTGTACGCGGATAAAGTCACCGGCTCGATTCAGCGGGCAATGGATGTCACCCTGACACGCCGCGCAAAACAGGAAGCCTATAATCGTGAGCATGGTATAGTACCGAAAAGTATCAGCCGGCAGATAGCGGATGTGCTCGATGCGGGATACGGCAGTCGGGCTTCAAAGCGCACTGTGGAAAACCGGAAAGTGGCAGATGCGCGTGCGCATTATCAGACCATGACTGCGGCGCAGCTGGCGAAAGAAATTGATTCGCTGGAAGACCAGATGCTGCAGCATGCGCACAACCTGGAGTTTGAACAGGCCGCGTTAATGCGCGACAGGATAGAAGAAATAAAGCAGCTGGCGCTGGGGCCGGCATAGGCAAGGCCTGTCAATGCCCGGCGGGAATTAGCCTGCCGCGAAAGTGATTAGCTGGTCAGGACTTGCCCGGGACTTTTTTCAATGGCACGACATTCGCACTGCTGTACCACGGGTGCGGTTTGTCGATACCATAGCCCTGAACATAATCCACGCCGATGTCTTTTAGCAGGGCGTGAATGCTGTCGTTCTCGACATATTCTGCCACAGTTTTCAGCCCCATTTCGTGGCCGATATTATTGATCGCAGCTACGATGGCGCGATCCATGGGGTCGGTCAGTATATCGCGCACGAACTCGCCATCAATTTTTAAATAATCCACCGGCAATTTTTTCAGGTAACTAAAAGAACTCAGTCCGCTGCCAAAGTCGTCCAGTGCGAACTTGCAACCAATCTCTTTCATCGCGCTGATAAAATCTATTGCAAGCGAAAGGTTGGCTATCACGGCGGTTTCAGTGATTTCAAAACATATGTATTCAGCAGGAATATTATATTTGTCAACCTGGCTGCGAATGTAGTTAAGAATTTCAGTGTCACACAGTGTCTGGCCCGAAAGGTTGATGTTGTAAATGCAGTCGCGCTTATTATGTCGATGCTCTTCGTCAATCATCTGAAACGCGGTATTGATTACCCAGCGGTCCAGGGTGGACATAACATCATAGCGTTCAGCAGCCGGAATAAACGACATCGGCGGGATGATATTGCCCTCGAGATCCTGCATGCGCAGTAAAATTTCTTTATGCGGCAACTCGTCGTCAGGGTGGGTGGCCTGTATGGTTTGTAAGGCGAGCTGGAACCGGTTTTCGTCAATCGCATTCTGGATGCGTGTCAACCATTGCATTTCACCATGACGTTTGACCAGTTCGTAATCGTCCGGTGTATACACGTGTACCCGGTTACGACCCAGGTCCTTGGCGATGTAGCATGACGAGTCAGCACAACGCAAAATGTCCTGCAGGCTGCCGCTGTCCTTGTTGATCGGGACCAGGCCAATGCTGACGCCTATGTCGAATGTTTTCCGGTCCCAGCTGAAGTGAAAGTCCTTTATTGCTGTGCGCAGTGAGTCGGCGACTTTTTCGGCCTGCTTGAGCGGGCAGTCAAACATCAGTACACCAAACTCGTCGCCACCCAGGCGCGCCAGGCAGTCACTGGCGCGAATATTGTGAGGCATTAACTTGGCAAGCTCACGTAACAACTGGTCGCCTGCAATATGCCCACAGGTGTCATTCACTACCTTGAACTGGTCGAGGTCAAGGTAGCATAGTGCATGCTGGTGATTTTCTTCGCGAGCGCTCTGAACTGCGTTTTTCAGTAGTTGTTCAAATTCACGACGATTGATTAAGCCGGTCAACGAATCATGAGTTGCCTGAAACTCCATTTTTTTCGACATATTGCGAATGTGAGTCACATTTCGAAATATGAGCACGCAGCCAACCGTGTTTCCGCTGTGATCACAAATCGGCGCAGCCGAATTCTCAATGGCGTACTCAGCGCCATTTTTGCTGATCAATAGAGTGGGGGTTTCCAGGCTGACAGTCTCGTTTTTTTGCAGGCAGTCATAGACAATGCTGTCAACTTCACGGTGACTGTCTTCACTAACAAGGTTGAATACATGTTCCAGCGGCAGGTGAAGCGCTTCATCGATGCTCCAGCCTGTGAGCAGTGACGCAATCGGATTCATGTACTTGATATTCTGGTCGAGGTCAGTGGTAATAACTGCTTCGCCAATTGAGTGCAGGGTTACTTCTGCGAGTTCTTTTTCGCGAAATAAGGCGGCCTGTGCCAGCTGTCGATCACGTTCGCTTTCCAGGCGTAAATGGATGAAGTTAAAAATCAGCAGTGATATGGCGGCAGTCGCAATCAGCGCAAACGCAATCCATTCATAGTTGAAATCAGCCCATTGCACCTGTCGTTCGAGTGTTAGTTTAAAGGTGCGTCCTGCGTGTGCAAAGGTGCGCTGATTGGAATACACCGGGAGCAAGGTGTCGTTATTCTCTTCGGCCGGGTCACCGCCGAGTGAAATTTGCTGGTATGAATTGTCACTGGTATTAAGGTAAGAAAGTGACATATTGTATGGCGCACCGATGTTGACGCTGTCGATCAGCTTGTCGAGGCGAATAATGACTGCAACCAGCCGAGTGGCCAGCTCGCGTTTCAGTGAATTGTCTTCAGGCAGAACTTCCGAGGTATAGACGGGGCTGAAAATCGCGTAGCCGAGTCCGCCTTCATAAAGCCGGAAAGGAAACGTGGCCTGGTTTTCACCGTAAATGATGGCGTCATCGATCGCCCATCGAAGCACAGGGTGCGAATAGGCATCAAACCCGAGTAAGGCTGCTGTCCTAACTGTCAGTGGATCCATGAATACCAGCGGATAATAAACATGCCGATCGCGTGCGGGTATCAGCCTTAGTGCATCGCCGTCGGCGAATTCTGTCACCCGGTATGTGGCATAGCCTTCTTTTTTGCGCGCGTCTACAAACGCTTCGCGTTCATTGCTGGTGACGCGCACCAGGTACTGCATCATATAAATATGCGGGTATTGCTCGCGAATTGATCGTGAGTAGCCTTCGAGGTTTTTGTAATCGACAATGTCTACAGTGCGTAAATACGCATTAAAACCGTTAAGAATATTTGAGCTGCTACGCAGATCGTCAGTTAGCTGGTCGTACACACTATCGGTTTCCTGGTCGAGATCCATTTCGAGTTGTTCAATTCCAAGATCCAGTACCAGGTAGGTTAATGCTGCAAAAATCAGTATGCATACGCCTGCAATCCACAAATTGACAGGGCGGTGGGTGACAGGCTCTGTTAGCAGTGCTGTTTTCATTTGCGGTATGTTTGCGCCTTGAGCTTGATGAATTCCGGGATTGTAATATTCGCAGTTTCAAGCAATGCCTTGTTGATGACGATATCAAATTTCCTGTTCGGTATGATCGGGAACTCTATCGGCTTTGTGCCCCGCAGAATTTCAACTGCGAGCATGCCGGCCCATTCACCCTGTTCTTCTGGTACCTTGGTCATGCCAAACATGGTGTAGGGCATCATCCAGCCGTGATTCGTCACTGTTAATGTTTTTGTGTACGGGCGGATGGCATTGAGCACGGTTTCTTCGTCCCAGTTTGTTATGCCCGCATTGCTGCCCATTATAATGAGTTGGGTTTTTTGTGCATCTTTGTAACTTTTTATCCATTCCCTGGCAGTTTTTGAAAGTTTGCCGGTGAGTTCAATATTTAACTCTTTGGCCGCCTGTTTAAAACGATCAAGATTTTTGGCCTCGGTCAAGGTGTCGGCACCGATATAGGTTGCGTGGTGTATCTTGCCGGCAATCGCATTTGATTTTTCAAACAATGGTTGTACTGCGGCCACTTCGATCATGCCGGTGACATTGTTGAAAGGGAAGCCGTATTGTTCAACGGTCCAGTTAATGCCGCAAAAAACAAATGGAATTGCAGCATCTTTGTAATAAGGGACAATGACGTACTTTGCGGCAACATCATCAGCCGCAATGACCACATCTGGGCGGAGTTGCTCAATCAGGGTTTTTGCCTGCAGTGCTGCCTGGCGCGCATGCGTAGCCGTGGTATTTCGCTTGGCATCCATGTTGAAGCTGGTGATAGTGCACTTGCCATCGAGTGCCTTGCGCAATCCGCGTTCAACCCCGTCTGACCAGTCATAGCCGACATGATATGAGGAAATGAACAGGCACTGTGGCGCTGCTGTCGCCGACGAATTCGGCCATAGCAGGACGACCACTATCACCCACGCTAGTTTATTTAGCATGCTTTTAACCGCAATTGGAAACGACACCTGTCGAGTATAGTCGCGAAACATTCGGAATACCTGATTTCGCAGGCACCTGGCGGGTGCCTGGCCTTAGAAATACCAGCCCAGTGTCAACTGGATAAAGTCGTCATCACGGAAGGCGTCCAGTGGGCTGGCGGGCACAGTGTTGCTGAAGCTGCGCAGCTCCAGCTCGGCTTTGAAACTGTCGCCGAGTCGGCGGCTGGCTTCGATAAATGCGGCCACAGTCTGGTCATCGATATCAGTAATCAGGCCAATCAATATTTCGCTCGACTGTATATCATTAAGCGTAATACGAAACGCGGTGGTAATGTCATTCTGGAATGGCGAGGCTGCAGGCTGGCTCGGGCTGGTGACCAGGGCATCGCGCTCATCGTAGAGGTATTCAATCACTACACCGACATCAGTGCTGCTTTCATACACCCCGACAAAGGTGTATTCGAAGCCGGCGGCGAAGGCGGTGAAATGCTGTGCTGCTGATTGTCGAGATATTGCTTCCAGTTTCCAGGTCCATGCGTCAATCAGTGCCTGCACGGTCAGCCCGAGCTGGTCAATCTGGGCGTAAAACGGGGCGAAGGCTATGGGCTGGCCCAGGGTATTGAATGCGGAGGGCACATAGCTTTCCGGATCGCGACCGGTGCCAGTGAAATACGTCAGGCCGACTTCCCAGTTGTCCCAGTAGTTGAACAATCGCGCGGCATAATCCATATGATTTTCTTTATCGGCATGTTCATACACAGCAGCGTCCGCATCAATGACAAACGGTGGGCGCGGGCGGCCTTCAATGCCGGCGAAGCTACGCTCGCGAAATCCGGGTAACACGAATACGTCGAGCAGGCCCCAGTCCTGCTCGGTGCTGAATCGAATCATCGGCTGGCCAAGCTTGTCTTCGCCGTCGATGTTTTCCACGGCGTCTGTCTGGTTTACGATGTCGACCAGGTGTATCGATTCGGTAACGCCCCAGTACACCTTGCTGATGCCAATGCGCAATTCGAATTCGTCGAACACGCCTTGCCAGTGCAGCTCGCGAATATCAGCATGCGTGCGTTCATCATCATACTGGTCCTTGCGGTAGAAGGGGGTGAAGGTAATGCTCTGGTCGCCATTGCCGAGGTCAAAATAAAACTCGGGTTCGACAGACGCAGAGGCATAGCTATCATGCTGCTCAGGTAATGAGGCATCGTGTAAAAACACGCGCCACTGGGCATCAATATTGCCGCTGACTTGCATATCGACTGCTGCGGCAGGCAGGCTGAGTGCAGAAATGAGCACCCGTAGCAGTAGTTTCTGCATGAAAAAATTCTGCTGGTGTTAGCGTGCGCGTTTCAGACTGTTCCGGTTAAAGTCACCGTCTTCAAGACCGGTCCTGAAAGCATAGTTACTCCAGGTCAGCAGGGTGCTTTTTCCAGTCTGGTGGTTTTCCATGGACATAACATTGGCACGCCAGTACTGATTCAAATACTGGTTGTAACCACTGTAGTCCAGGGTTTTCAAAAGTGAATTTTTACGGTCATAGAATTCAATTTTCTCAGGGCGGTATTCGGCCTTGTTTATCCAGGCAATCTGCCGCGTGTAGCCTGAATGTTCGTACGCCGGGAAGCGTTCCACCACAAAGCAATCGATGTCATTGAGTATCTCGTCGCGCAAATAGGTGTAGGTGTATTTTTCAATTTCCTGTGAAGCGAGGTCTTCGTAGGCAAATTCGCTGCCCATGAAGGGGCCGGACTTGTTATTCGAATTAATGCGTTTGACACGTTTCAGTGCTGGCAAATACAGCCATTGCTCGTCAGGTTTGAGTGCATGCGAAAATGTCAGAAATGCAGTTCCGCTGACATCAGCCGGCTTGTCGAATATCGACAGCGACTTGTCACCATCGCCCGTGACTTCCAGGGTTTTAATTCGGATGTACCGGATACTGGAATCACCCTGTTTATTACGCAGTTCCATGGTCATGTTGGCAGTCATGTCGCCAAAACCGGTGTCGCGTTTGTCTGCTTCCACGGCGATGGCAAGGCCTTTTTCCTGCGCGGTTTCTGCAAGTGCCGGAAAACCGCCGAGGCAGAGCGCAGCACTGAAAAGGGCTGTAATGTAAAGTTTATTGAGCATGATGGCTCCCTGAAAATTTGATTAAGAGGGGTGGCAACAGCAGGAAATCTGCCAGTAGCGCAAGCGCAATTACGACACTTGTCAGCAGGCCCATGCCGGAGTTCAGCTGGAAATGTGATTGCGCCAGTATCATGAAGCCCGCGATCAGTACCACCGAGGTCACTGCCAGCGCAAGTCCGACGCTGTTAAAAGCATAACGCACTGCGTCTTCAGCACTCAGATGCTTTTCACGACGCGCACGCAAATATTTACTTAGAAAATGCACTGTATCATCGACCACAATACCCAGTGTCATACCGGTGACCACCGACAGGCCAAGCCCGACCTGGCCGACGAACATGCCCCAGATACCAAACGCGGCGGCGGCCGGTACCAGGTTGGGCACCAGGCTGATAATGCCGTATTTCACCGAGCGCAGGAAAATAATCAGTACCATGGAAATCAGCACCAGTGCAATCGATGTGCCCAGCAGCATGCTTTTGACATTACGCTGACCGATGTGTGAGAACATCACCGTTGGCCCGGTGACTTCAGTTTTATATTGCGGCAGGTTTTCCGCCAGCCACTGTGCGCTCGAAATTTCCAGTGCCAGTACTTCGGTGGTCGACATGGTTTCAAGTGCAACCTGTATGCGGGTAGCGCTTTTTTCGATATCAATCTGGTTATTGAGATCAAGCCCGTAGGGTAATGACATTTCGTATAACAGCAAATACTGTGCTGCAAGATCGCGTTGCTGGGGCAGGCGATACCAGCTCGGATCATCACCGTGCATGTTCATGTTGAGGCGTTTGAAAGTATCAGTGATTGTGAACACGTGTATCACGTGATCTTGCGTGCGCAGATACTGCACAAATTTTTCTGTTGACTGCAGGAAGGCGGGGTCGCTGATGCCACCGGGTTCACTGCTGCGAATTGCAAAATCCATGAAGTAAACACCGGTGAGGTGTTCGGCGGCGTAGTCTGTATCGCGTCGAAACTCGATGGTCTCATCAAAGTATTCCACGAAAACATCATTCAGCTCGTTGCGTGGAACCATCGCGATCAATACCACGATGGTGGCCAGTGAACCGTAAAATAATCCCTGGCGATGCTTGATGACAAATTCAGCCAGCGGCAGCATCAGTTGTCTACCGGCCACTTCCTTGCGCGAATGCGCCGGCAGAATGGTAATCATTGCGGGCAAAAAGGTCATCGAGAAAAACCACGCCGATGCAACGCCCATGGCAGCGATATTGCCAAGATCGTGAAACGGCGGTGAATCGCTGAAATTGAGGCTGAGGAAACCCAGAATAGTGGTTAACGAGGTGACAAACACCGGCTGAAAATTGATCCGCATGCTTTCAATCATGGCGTCTTCGCGGTCACGGCCTTCGTGCATTTCATGGCGCATACTGACCAGCAGATGCACCGCATTGGCAATCGCCATGGTGAGAATCATGATGGGCGCGCTCATCACCGGTGGCGTCAGGTAGATGCCCAGCCAGCCCGCCAGTCCCATGGCTGTAATGACGGAGAAAAAAATCACGAACAGGGTCGTGACCGTACCGCTCAAACCACGCAACAGCAATAACAGGGTTACCAGGATAAATCCGAGTGCAACCGGGTAAAGATTGGCAACATCGCTCATGCTGGCTTCCGGGAAGGCGTTGTTCATCACCACCATGCCGGTCAGGCGTATATCGATCGACGGGTGTTTTTCCAGCATGCGCTGCTTGATATCGCGCACGAAACTAACGGCGGTTGGAACTTCATCAAGTTTTTTACCGGGTAACTGCAATATGACGTTGACTGCCGTGTAATGACTGTCCGGTGAAATCAGGCGATGCAGTAACATGGGTTCGTTGACTGCGATGAATTGCAACTGCTGTAAATCTTCATCGCTGAGTGCGCCGGGGTCACGCACCAGGTCGTCAACCACGAGGTCATCCCCATCGGCGCTGGTGTACTGGTAATTGGTGATTGAATCCACCCGGTTGGAAAACGGTATTTGCCAGGCTTCTTCGGTAATTTCCAGAATGGCGCTCAGGGTTTCAACACTGAAGACACGCCCGTCTTTGGGGGTAACTAATATACTGATATTGTCATTCTTGTTGAACGTATTTTGCATACGCTCGAATGCCTGTAGTTGCGGGTTATCAGCGCCGAAGAACACGCGGTAATCATTACTAAAGGCAAGATACTGGCCGCCAAAGCCTGCCAAACGCAACCAGGCCCAGGCTGATAATCACCACGGCATAGCGCCAGCGGATCATCAAGCGCGTAAAATTATCAACCATAGCTGCTCCTTGTGTTGGCATGTACTGCCAGTGCTTTTTTTGATTATTGTGTGTCGTCCTGTCCAGTGGGTGGGCAAGAAGCACGCTTGCTGATTGTGCCGAAGCTGTCCATCAGTGTACGACCAGTCACGCAGTAGATCAGTAGCAAAACGTTTGCACGTCAGCCCGGATAGACAGGGCGCTGGCCCTGACGTTCACTCAAATAGTGGAGTGTCTGACTGTGACAACAGTAAGAGAGTCATATTGCATTGAGCGGACACTGATTACAATACTGTGTGCATGTTAATCAAGTCCACCCACCAGGCCTGTCAGTGCGAAACAATCGCACCCGCGCTTGTCAGCAGGTCGGCAATTGCCTGCGCCATCAGCGCATAGCCTTCAGCATTGGGATGAATGTGGTCAGATCGCAGTGCTGGCTGGCGCAGAATTTTACCCAGCATATTGTCGTCGATGGGTATGTGATTGCGTTTCGCCAGCCGGGTGTAAAACTCGGCTGTCGATAAAAAAAGTCCGAACTGCGGGACGCCGATCAAAACCACGTCAATATTTTGCATGCGCGCCATATCGATCATGGCCTGAAGATTGCTGACAGTGTTAGCCATCGGCATTCGGCGTAGAATGTCGTTGCCGCCGTGCCACAGGATGAGTAATTGCGGCTGATGCTGCCGCAGCAGTTGCGCTAAGCGACGCAGGCCGGCGGCGCTGGTTTCACCTGGCAGCCCCGCATTTATCACGCGGGCCGCAGTCAGCATTGACAACTGCGCCGGATAACTGTGCTCGGCGTCAGCACCCGTGCCATAGGTAAGGCTGTCGCCGAAGGCAAGAATGCGCGATTGTGCGTCGAGCGGGGCCAGGCGGGGCGGGTGTTCGCAGCCGCTGAGGAACATTATCAGGCCGAGCAGCTGGACAATAAACAGTACGCGCATGGCGTGCCGGAAAAACAATTGCTGTAACATGGTGTCCTTATATATGAATCAAGTCGCTGCGCAAATACCGAATAATGACACTGATGAGGTTTATCGTCATCACGTGTTTGCGCGCGCCTGGCCTGCGCTGGCGATCGAGGCCGGTTTCAAGCAGCAGCCTGACGATTTCAGGGTTGATGAAATCCTGCCGTTCAGCTTCAGCGGCAGTGGCGAGCACCTCTGGTTGCAGGTTCGAAAACGCGGCTGCAATACCGACTGGCTGGCGCAGCAACTGGGTAAACTCGCGGGCGTTAAACCGGTTGCCGTCGGGTATGCAGGTCTCAAGGATCGACATGCCGTGACCACGCAGTGGTTCAGTATTCATCTGCCGGGCCGGCCCGACCCTGATTTCAGTGCGCTGCTGTCGGATGATATCCAGATCGTGCAACAACTGCGCCACAGTAAAAAATTGCAACGCGGTGCGCTCAGTGGCAATCGCTTTGAAATTCGCCTGCGTAATGTGTCGCAGCAAGCTCTGCTGGGCGAACGTTGTGGCCTGATACAAAAAGCCGGTGTGCCGAATTATTTCGGCGAGCAGCGTTTTGGTCGCGGTCGCGGAAACATGCTGGAAGCTGAGCGCATGTTCAGCCATCCACGTGCCCGCCTGCCACGGCATAAACGCAGTCTTTACCTGTCTGCCGCACGTTCCTGGATGTTCAACGAGATGCTCTCGCGGCGGATCGAGGCGGGCAGCTGGAACCGTCGTCTTGGCGGTGAGGTATTCATGCTGGATGGCAAATCGGCGTGTTTTCCTGACGACGGGTCCGAGGCACTGGATGCTCGCCTCGCGGCGGGCGAAATTCACCCCACGGCAGTGATGTGGGGCGAGGGTGAATCTATGAGCACGGATGCGGTCTACGCACTCGAACAATCGGTGGCCGATGCTTACCCGGTGCTGTCAGCCGGGCTGGTGGCGGCGCGCGTCGAATCCCAGCGCCGCGCCTTGCGCCTGCTGCCGCGCACCCTGGAGTGGGTGTTCGATCAGGCAGATTGCATCGTGTCATTTGCTCTGCCCGCGGGCAGTTATGCCACCACGGTGTTGCGCGAACTGGTTGACGTACGCCAACCGCAGTCGCGCTGATACCTGCACGACGGGCTTTATACTGCCGGTTTTGCTGAATTTTTCAGAGTTTTCAATATAATAAGCACATAATCTAAAAAAACACCTGGACTTGCTGATATGAACCCGAATTACCTGGATTTTGAACAACCCATCGCCGAGCTCGAAGCCAAGATCGAGGAACTGCGTTACGTCGGCGATGACAGTGAAATCAATATTGGTGAAGAAATCAGCAAGCTCCAGGAAAAATCGCGCAGCCTGACCAAGAACATTTTCGCCAAGCTGACCTCGTGGCAAACATCCAAACTGGCACGCCACCCGCTGCGCCCCTACACGCTGGATTATGTTGACCGTATTTTTACCGATTTCCAGGAATTGCATGGCGACCGCGCGTTCGCCGATGACGCCGCGATAATTGGTGGCGTTGCCCGCCTGGACGGCATGCCGGTGATGATCATCGGCCACCAGAAAGGCCGCGATACCAAGGAAAATATTCGACGCAACTTCGGCATGCCGCGCCCGGAAGGGTATCGCAAGGCGATGCGGCTGATGCGCATGGCCGAGCGATTTCACATGCCGGTGATTACCTTCATCGACACTCCCGGCGCATACCCCGGGATCGATGCAGAAGAGCGCGGCCAGTCTGAAGCGATTGCGCGCAACCTGTTTGTCATGGCCGAATTGCGCACCCCGATTATCTGCGTGGTGATCGGTGAGGGCGGTTCCGGCGGCGCACTTGCCATCGGCGTGGGTGACCGCGTGATGATGCTTGAATACAGTACTTACTCGGTTATTTCACCCGAGGGCTGTGCTTCAATTTTGTGGAAAAGTGCAGACAAGGCGCAGGACGCGGCTGAGGCCATGGGCATTACCGCGAAACGCCTGAAAGAACTCGAGCTCATCGACTACATTATTCGTGAACCGCTGGGCAGTGCGCACCGCGACATCGACGCCACCGGTCGCAATATCAAGCAGGCGCTGGTGGAAAGCCTGGAAGGTTTTGAAAAAGACGGCCTCGACAAGCTGCTGGAAAAACGCTACGCGCGGCTCATGTCGTACGGTGAATTCCTGCAGGAAGACGCCAGCTAATACCCTGCCTGTTTTTTATCAATGATCGAACTCACGCGGTTCAGGCAGCATTTGCAATCGCTGGGTCCGGCATTCCAGCAAGCCTCATATCTGATCGCCTACAGCGGCGGGGTTGATTCACACGTTTTACTGCATCTGTGCCAGCGCCTGGGACTGAAGCTGCGCGCGGTTCATGTTCACCATGGATTGCAACCGCAGGCAGATGCCTGGACGCAGCACTGCGAACGTATTTGCGCACAACTGGAGGTGGATTTGTCCGTGCTCAGGGTGGATGCATCACCCGCCAGTGGTGAAAGTCCCGAGGACGCGGCGCGCAAGGCGCGTTACACAGCGCTGCGGCAGGTATTAAACCCCGGCGAATGCCTGCTGACCGGGCACCATGCCAATGATCAGGCGGAAACCCTGTTGTTACAGTTGATGCGCGGCGCAGGCGCAGCCGGGCTGGCGGCGATGCCGGCGTGCAAACCATTCGCCGGGTCGTGGCATGGCAGGCCATTGCTGGAATTCAGCCGGGCAGATGTACTGGCCTACGCCAACGCAGAATCACTCCACTGGATAGAAGATCCTTCCAACTGCGACACGGATTATGACCGCAACCTGCTACGGCGTGATGTGCTGCCGCTGTTGCATGCACGCTGGCCGACAGTTGAGAAAAGTATCAGCCGTAGCGCAGCTTTGCAGCAGGAATCGCTGGCCTTGATCGAAACCCTGGCAGGTATTGATCTCGCCGCGGTGAGTACGCATGACGCCAGGGTATTATCAGTGACCCGGCTTCAAACACTGTCCAGGGCTCGCCAGCTAAACCTGCTGCGCACCTGGTTGCGCTTTCACGCGGGGCGTTCGCCGGGGCGCAATCAACTGCTGCAGCTGGTCGATAGCCTGGTGCCCGCGGCGGATGATGCCGAGCCATTGATCCAGTGGGGCGGGATAGAAATTCGTCGCTTTCAACAGCGCGTATATTTATTGTCTGAAACTGCTGAAGACATCGGCAAGCTGGAGTTACCCTGGGATGGAAAATCGACTATCTGCCTGGGTGAGTACATTCGCGTGCGCGCCGCGATGGATTGCAGTCCCGGTCTTGATATGCGCCTGCTCGATGAACAGCTCAGTCTGCGCTTTCGCCGTAGCGGTGAGCGCCTGCAGGTCAGCGGCAAGGCACATCACCAGCGGCTGAAAAAGCTCATGCAGGAAGCAGGTATACCCCCCTGGCAGCGCACACGTATACCCTTGCTTTATGTTAACGATGAGCTTGCCTGCGTTTGCGGTTACTGGCTGGCAGACGCGTTTGTAGCGAAACCTGGCGATCCCGGCTGGTTGCCCGTATGCACCTTATCTGAAGACTAAAAAAACAGCCCCGCATGCGGGGCTGTTTTAGTTTGAAGCTGCAGCATCTTTATGATGCTGTGCGGTTAATCATCACTTGCAAAACCCAGCAGGTTTAGCAGGTGAATGAATATATTAAAGATACTCAGGTACATGCCTACTGTTGCCAGGATGTAATTGGTCTGTTCACCGCGGATGATCGCACTCGTGTCATACAGGATGAAGCCGCTCATAATCAGGATCACGACAGATGAAATCACCAGCGACAGTATTGGCATCTGCAGGAAGATATTGGCGATGATAGCGACCAGCGCAACCACCAGGCCGACCATAAGAAAGCCCGCCATAAAGCTGAAATCCTTGCGGCTGGTCAGTGCATAACCCGAGAGCGCGAGAAAAATAACGCCGGTACCGCCAAACGCAGTGGCGACAATCTGGCCGCCGTTTGCCATTTGCAGGTAGTGACTCAGCATCGGGCCGATGCTAAAACCCAGCAGGCCGGTGATACCGAACACGACCCACAGGCCTTTGGATGAGTTAGCCGTGCGAGGCAGCGCAAACCAGACCAGGCCGAGTGCCGCAATCATGGTCACAAGGCTCAGGCCGCGAGGTGGCTCGATGGCCATCGAAGCGGCGGCCATCAGTGCGCTGAAAAACAGGGTTGTAGCCAGCAGGGCATAGGTATTTCTCAGCACCTTGTTAGTGGCAAGAATCTGGGATTCTGAACGTGTAATTGTAACTGGTTGCATGTTTATACCCTTATGTTATTACGTGTGATATTTCGAAAATCAGTAACCTGACGCATTGCATAGACAACATTAACTAAACGCTGTTCAACTGCAATTTCGTCTTTGGTTAATATAGTAACTCGGCAGATAATTTCAAGCCCATAAAACGTCAGGGTAAACCGCCTGGTTGCTATTATGACACATATTTTTTTGCGCACCTTTCCATATTTGACCTAGATCGGCATTCAAAAATATACATTAATGCTATAAATACCCGTCGGCCAGCCGGGCCAGAAGTTGATAAATATAATTATCAGGAGTAATTGAAATGGCGCATGTAGTTGTTCTGGGTGCAGGTACGGGTGGCATGCCTGCGGCGTACGAGCTCAAGGCCGAGCTGGGAAAATCGCACGAAGTCACTGTAATCAATGAAAATGATTACTTTCAGTTTGTGCCCTCGAACCCCTGGGTTGCTGTGGGCTGGCGAGAGCGTGACGCCATTACCATTCCGATAGAGAAATATCTCAAGAAAAAACAGATTAAATTTATTTGCGCACGCGTAGATACCATTGACGCGGCGAACAATAAGCTTGCGCTTTCGAATGGCGACACGCTTGAGTACGATTACCTGGTGATTGCTACCGGGCCGAGGCTGGCATTTGAAGAAGTCGAAGGCGCCGGTCCGGCGCATGGCCACAGCTGCTCAATCTGTACAGTTGATCATGCAGAAGAAACGTGGAAACAATACCAGAAGATCCTGGAAAAACCCGGCCCGATCGTCATTGGCGCGATGCCATTTGCAAGTTGCTTTGGCCCGGCGTATGAGTTTGCATTCATTGTCGATGCCGATTTGCGTAAGCGTAAAATTCGCAATAAGTATCCGATGACCTTTATCACCTCAGAACCGTACATCGGTAACCTCGGCCTCGGTGGCGTGGGTGACTCAAAGTCCATGCTTGAAAGCGAACTACGCAATCATCACATCAAGTGGATTACTAACGCCAAAACAACAAAAGTAGAGGCGGGCAAGCTGTTCGTTGACGAGCTGGATGCCAGGGGTGAGCTCTACAAGCAGCATGAAGTTGTATTTGATTTTGCCATGATGCTGCCAGCATTCAAGGGCGTTGATGCGGTCGCCGCAGTGCCGGAACTGTGTAATCCGCGCGGTTTTGTCATTGTTGATGAATTGCATCGTAATCCAAAATATAAAAATATCTACTCGGCGGGCGTATGTATTGCCATCCCGCCAGTCGAGCCGACACCGGTTCCAACAGGTACACCCAAGACGGGTTATATGATCGAGTCCATGGTGACATCGATTACGCACAATATTGCTGACGAACTCAATGGCAAGCAGCCTTCAACGACTGCGACCTGGAATGCGATTTGCCTGGCTGACATGGGCGATACCGGCGCGGCATTTGTTGCACTGCCGCAAATACCGCCACGTAATGTCGCCTGGTTCAAAAAAGGCAAGTGGGTTCACCTGGCTAAAATTGCGTTTGAAAAATATTTCATACGCAAAATGAAGAAAGGTAACTCAGAGCCGTTGTACGAAAAATATATTCTCAAGTTGCTGGGCATTAGCAAGCTGGACTAAATAGCAATGCAGTGTGTTAAAAAAGCCCGGAATACCGGGCTTTTTTATGCAGAACTAACTGCGGTGCTTGCCGACCTCGGTCAGGTTATATTGCTTAAGCTTTCGATACAGTGTGCGTTCGCTGATGTGCAGCACTTCGGATACTTTGGCTCGATGACCATTGTACTGATGCAGCAAGGATTCAATATGCGTGGCTTCAACTTCGGTAATGGAACGGTTGGTGGCAGGAGGCGTATTGTTCTGCTGACGTGATTCACCTCTGCGGTCCGCGAGCGGGCTGATCACGTAAACATTTGCAATTTCATCGAACTTGAGCAGCTCGGGTGAAATGAAATTTGAATTCGATAATGAAATCGCCTTCTGTAATATGTTTTTGAGTTCACGAATGTTGCCAGGAAAGTCGTAGCGTTTGAGTAAATCCATCGCTTCGCTGGTCATTTTGTAAGGCTGTCCGTTGTGACTGCGCTTATTGGAAATAATGGCGCTGACCAATGGTGCTATATCGCCACGCCGTTCACGTAAAGGTGGAATCGTGATTGAAATCCGGTTGCGGGGGCCGACGATCAGGCAGTTGAGATGACGTTGGATCCACTGGCAGTCGGCGAGCGCAAACATCAAGGATTTGTCGAGCCCGCGGGGGCTTTTGAGATCGATGTCCTCCCACGCGGCGGGCTGGTGGAAGCCGGCCTGCTTCAGGCGGCTCTGAAGGCGGCGGTTGTGACGGTGGGTCAGCTCCCGATCGACCAGCAGAGCCAGACGCTCCTCGAAGTCCAGGGCCGCGCTGTCGGCGTTGTTGAGTTGTTCGTCGAGGGCCTCGATCATGCCGGTGAGGCGCATCTCGCGGAGCTTATCCAAGGTGGGATGGGTCAGCATGGTGTCGTTACCTATCAGGCGATGGGATGAGTGGAGGCGGTGTGAGCGTGTCACGCGTTCAGCCACTCTCCGTGGTGGCGGGTGATCAGCCACTGGGAGAAGGTGAGGCCTTCGCGGCGGGCGAGCGTGGACAGGATCATCCAGGCCTCGCGTGAGAGGGTGACGTTGACCGGGGGATTGCGCTCGCCATGGTGATCGCGGCGGCGTTTGCGTGCCGCCCGCACAGCGGCTTGCAGCTGGGCTCTCTGCGTGACATCCAGCCAACGCTCACACCAGTGGGTGAACGTGAGCGTGTCACGCCGGGCGGCGGCCCACGCTTGCCTGGGCGCACTGTCTCGCGCGAGCTCCTCGCCTAGCCACCAGGGCAGGGTGGCGAGTTTGCGCTCGACGTAAGCCACCGCGGCGCGGAAATCGTCTGCGGAGTAGGGTCGCTTCATCATCGTTACCTCCTCACCCACTCACTGGTAGTAGTCGGCGCCGCGCAGATTGCCGTGCTCGGCTGATCGGCGCGGTGCTGAGGGTTGGGGCAGCGGCTGCTGATCCAGGCCGTTCTTCAAGATCGACTCCAGGCTGCGGTAACGGGTGGTGCCGAAGTGCAGTGCCCGCCGGCAGGCCGCCTCCAGGCGGGGCATCCCGTAGCTCTTGCCGAGGCGCATGATGCCCAGACACGCATTGAACGCCTGCTGCGGGAACGGTCTACCCACTGCTTATAGTCAACAAATCCCACACATTACTCTGGATAGCAAGCAGAGCCGTGCTATAGAGTTTGTCGACTAATATGAACGAAGCGATGTTCTGAGTGCGGTATTCTGCTTTTTCGAAAAACAGCTTGCTCTGTTAAAGCCGCTGCTGCGTTCGGTACGAGATCCAACCTCCTGCTTTTGAATTTTTTGCTAATCGTTTCGTCGTCGTTGTCGCCGCTCGATGCACGGATCAATTTCCCACGCTTTCAGCAAAGTATTGCTCAAGTGGTCGGGCGACGACACCACCACACCGTCGGCGTGCATAAAGTACGTTCGAATCCATTGCGCTGCCTGCACCGACTGGTGCATCAGAACAGAGCGAAGCTCGGAATAACGGTCCTCGCAAATGTCAATCTTTTTGGTCTTGACTTCCTCTAAGGCGCGTTCTTCAGTGTGGTTGATACCGGGTTTGAACCAAATGAACGGTTCAATGGGTTCGTTCAGGCGCAAATAGTGCTGCAGATCGGTGCGGAACTGCAGCGATCGCTGTTCGTCTCGGTCGGAGAGCTGCGATACTTCGTACAGAAAGACGCGTCGCGGCGTCGGCACCGGATTGATGGCTGTCCAAAATTCCGGGTCCACCAACTTTCGTTCGTTGTCGTCGATTATCATGTTCGTTTTGCCGAGGTTGCTCAAAAAGATGTGAAAGTTGCCGCGAAAGGTGCAAACGTTGGCATTCTGCCTTCGGCACTTCCCAATCAATGTTTCAGCTGGAGGCATATCAAACTTATTGTGTATTCTAAAATTGTAAAAGCTTTCGAACCTGGTCAGGAGGAGGAGTAGCGGTGGTGGTGGTGGGTGAATCAACGATGAGACGATCTGCAGCCAACCAACAACTTATTCAGTAAGCCGACAACAACGTACCATAGAACCGGATGCCGTATTCCCACAATGAAATCCGTCTTGGGAAAGAATGTGCGATAGTTTTTCATGGAGAGTTGGGGATTCTCGAGATCCAGTGGACACTTGATGCCACGCACAAAGCGCCCGTGTTTGGTCGTGGCTCGAGGGAATTGTCGGTACATATCCTCAATCAGTCGCACCTGCTGATTGTACGCCAGTTCGCACCGTTCGTCTTTGAACATGTGGATTTCGGGATGCTCTCTCAAATGAAACATGAGTGTACTCGTACCCGACTTGGGGAAGCCCACAATACTGAATTGGAGGAGCCACGAAGGGTCACCAGTAATGTTCCAGCCCTGGACAATAGAGTCCAGAGGTGGTCGAGGGATGGGTTCCAGGTTTCTATCGTCCGCAGCATCGTCCAGCTCTGAATTCAACAGTGTTCGCCGCGAAAACTCTGCAAGGTGCTGAACATGGTGATTCCCACTGCCGCTCGTCGGCGGATCGTTGCGGCGGAACAACAAAGCTCCAATGCGGAGATTTACCAAAGCCACGAGGAAAGCAGCTCCGGGGAGGATTACCAAAATCCGCAGCCGAAGCGGTGCCGCCATTCCTTCTATCAATCGTATTAGAAGCAGGTTGTTTCGACGGGCTGTTAAGGCACTCGGGGCGAAGACAACGGGACTTTCGCCATGGTGCTTTTGTCTCCTTGCTCTGCTTCTTTCGATGCGTTTTTATTAGGATGACCTCCATCCAGCCCAACACACGCTCTCGAGCTCGGCTCGCGTGAAGGTTGCGCGCGCCAACCTCATTTTTCTTGCCCGCGCCAAAATAGGATGCGCGATCTTCCCGACCTCGCTCCAGCCAAACACACACGAAGCCAAACGGGAAGACGCCACGATACCATCGAGCAAAAGCAAACGCAAACAAACCAACTTTGGTGGACTCCATTGATCCGTTCCTGTCGGTTGTCAATTAGTGGAACGAGCGAAGGAAGGAGGCTGAACGATGGATCAGGATACTGTGATGATGGGCGACGACGACGAGGAGGATGCGAAACCCGCAGCGCAGCCATCCCCGTCGCACGAAAATGCTGATGAACACGGCAACGACGACACCCCTGATGCCATGCGAGCCGCATCACCAGAGAATCATCACCACCCGACGGAAGCAGTCACGGGAGAGCTTCCCTTTCTCGTCACGCACTGGCTCTCGGGCTATGCTGCTCACAGCACCCACGCGCAACAGCAGCAGCAGCTAGTCGTTTCGGAGGAGGAGCAAGCCGCCGCCTTGCAAAAGATCCAACGCGCCGCGTCCGAGCTTTCTTCCGCCTTTGCGACACTGGGGGCCTTTGGCAGTGCTCCGAGGGTACGTGTGTCTGGGTTGGTTGTTCTTGTTGGAATGTATCGCTGGGTGCTGCTTTCTTGTTTGGATTCAACAACTTACAGGAAAGAATTCCTTCTGCTTGCTTTGTTCCCTCTCTCTTTTGCAGCTGGCCTTGCAGTTCGCGTCTCACGATTCTGTCAACGAAACCCACAACAACAACAGCAATCCGCTTACGTATCAGGACATGAAACGCACCTGGTCCTCGTGTCCGACCAATCAATTGCAGCATTTGCTGCAGAGCCACCAATCCGCGACCACGGCGCTGGATCGGGCGGTGCAAACGGCGGCGGAACCCAATCACGTGCAAGCGAGTACCGAAACACTACAGCAGGCGCTCCACAAACCCGACGAGCAGGGTGGACGAACCTTGCAGGACGCCATCGTGTTGGATAGCAATGATGGTGGCACGGAGAAAAACAGCTCGGCCGCCGAGGTGGTATCCGCTTTGCAAGCCCCGGTGCTCTTTGTTTCCGACGACACTGGGTCCACTGCAGAGAAAGGCACCGCAGCAGCAGCAGCAGCTGCATCGACTACGACCGTCGCGGTTCCAATGCGTTCGTGCGTGACGGAATATTCTCGGAATGCCGCCACTGCGATGCGCCACTACTTGGATACGCGGACGAAATGCCAGGAGGAGGAAACGCGGATTCGATCTTTGCAACGGTCTCTGGAATTGCAGCGCACCACGATTGCCACGCTGCAACAGGACCAGTCCGAGCTGCTGCCGGCACAACAGAACGGTGAGAACGATGATTTGGCCTTGACAATGCAGCTGGCTGAGATCAAAACCACCCTTCAAAACTGCGAACGCGTCATTGCGCAGCTGGAGCTGCAGCTGCCAGTCTTGCAACGAACGCACCAGGCCACGGCGCAGGAAGTCGCCGCCGCCCGGGAAGCATCCACTCGCGCCTTTGCCAAGACCAAATTGGCGCTGCAGAACTACCGGGATCCCGTCTGTGGTCCGCAATTGCCGGCTGCTGCGGCAGCTGGCTTGTTTTTGAACAATCGCATCCTCCTGAACGTAAGTCATCAGCGCGAGCTGGGAATCGACCGGAGCCTGGGACGGGGTATGCCGCGCGCCATGGGACGGATACGACCCGCTGGAGCCACGCTGGAAAATCGCAAAGCGCTCCTTCACAACCGATTCTCCTACGCGGCCACCATCAATGCCCATCTTTCGTATCCGGTGTACTGCTTGCGCTTTGATCGAACGGGGCGTTACTTCATCTCGGGGGCCGACGATTATCTGGTCAAAGTCTTTTGCATGGGAGGGAGCGTTGATCTGAAGAAGAAGGAGGTCGGATGGACCCCGCTTCGTACGCTCGTGGTGCGGTACTGGTGTGCACATTGAAAGGACACGCCGGAGTCATCAACGACATTGGAGTATCGTCGGACACCGTTTTCCTCGCGACTGCGTCGGAAGACGGCGATTGCCGAGTTGGGGCTCAGGATCGGGTTGTCCATGTGGCGATTCTTCGCGGCCCCACACCGGCGGCCCGAACACGGGCATGTTCTTCGGCCTGCCTTCTGGATTACATCGTGCTCTGCTTTTGGATGCTGGTTTCGCTTTGGAGTTTTATGTGACTCACATCCAGCTATCGATTCTCTCTTTTGCAGGTTTCTTGGTCTACCTTGACGCCGTATCGACTAGTGACGACCGGAGCCGATGGCCTCGCGCGGACTTGGGATGTTCGCGAAGCCTGCTTGAAGAGATACGGCAGAATGATCGGAGAGCGCCCGGAATATTTGCTGCGAGTGCAAGGAAAAGACGTATCTTCCGCAGACAAAAACGATTCGGATGGGGCAGGGTCTTCTGGTCTGAACGGAGAGAACGGAGTAGCGATTCCTCCGCTTCCAGTAAGAGGAGAGAATGGCTCAGAAAACGCTGCTGCAGCTGAGCCGCCTCTCCCTGTCATTCCCCCTCCGCCGCTGCCACTTCCTGCTGACGGAGGCCCGAACGGGAACCAGAATCAAGCCAACGGTGTCGGAAATGCAGATATCGACGGAGCCGATGCTGGGGAATTTGTTGCGAACGATAACATGGATGCCGGTGTCAAGCTTGTTTCGAAACTGCAGCATGGCGCCACGTTGGACCAGCGTTTGGGAGGTCCTGGACTCGATCGCGACGATCTGCGGTAAAAGTCATTTGTGTTGCACGCTGTCCGTACGGAGGGCACTTTGCAACTGGGTCCGATGATGGAATTTGCCGAGTATGGCAAGAAGAAGACAACTCGTTGGTGGAAACGGTAGACTCTCACTTTGGCGCGTCCCCATCGACCGAGAAGGATGCGCCTCACGAGAACATCGACGTAAGCTTCTCCGGAAAGGGATTTTGCGGCTCGGCCAACCTTTGCATGAAGTTGGAAGCTTTTTCTCACGCGTCTTTTTCGTTTTGTAGGCACGATGTCAGATCGGCTGCTGTTTACCTTTAAAGGGCATTTGAGCTCCATTACGGATTTGAAATACTCAAATCAGGGTGACCGTCTACTGACCGCCAGTCAAAAAGACGGCGTTGTCCGTTTGTGGTCGTGGAACACAGATCCAGC
>CAWKAL010000043.1:0-11109 GCA_963847575.1 uncultured Gammaproteobacteria bacterium | reverse complement strand
GGCACAATCGATATTGATTAGTAAAACTGGATTCTTACAATAGTATGTTGATGCGAAGGAACTGCTAACCGTCATAGCTTTTAGGGAGGCTGAATCCTTCAATCGGATTTATGTGACTTTAATTAAATGGAGAACATCAAATGAACGCACTAAAAACCGGCCTGATGGCCACTGTAACTTCACTGGCGCTGAGTGCTACCGCTCTCGCTGCACCGCTTCTACCTGGCGGGATTGTATTTCCTGCTGGCGACACCAGCGTCACTGCACCTGACACAGGGGGCCTGGTACTGAATGACAACCTGATACCGTTTACGTTTGAAATTACACAGTTCACTATTGTCGGTGGCAATGTTCAAAACCGTGTGGTCGAATCCAACACACTCAGCACCATGGTGTTTGGGCCTCGTATTCGCGACACGTTTAACATCGCTTTTGCCAATGGTTTTGAGATAACCGCCTTTAGTCTGGATGGCTATGCCGGTTGGGATACTGATGTGGGTTATCGCACCGACGGCCTCGGTGACGATGGACCAAGTTCTGTATCAAGATCTGTTGATGGTGACTTACTGACCTTCCGCTATGACAATACCTTGTTCATCGACGGATTAGCACCCGGTGTTCAGGAAGAAAGCCTGTTTCCTTATATCGTCACCGATGCGCCTAATTACGAGTTGACCGGGACGATGACTATTTTTGGTCACGAAGCAGGAGACCCCGCAAACGCATTTGTGACAAGGATAACGGGACTGGCTGTGCCTTCTGTAGTTCCTGTTCCGGCTGCCGTATGGTTGTTCGGTAGTGGACTGCTGGGCCTGGTTGGTGTTGCTCGCCGACAGAGAAACACTGGTTGATGTCGAATTGACTGGGGTCAGAGCACAATAGTCTCTAATATGCGGAACAATTGTGTTCTGAACCCCTGATTCTTCTGTTATTAATTTCTCATAGTAATCTGGAGCAATCTCACTCCCTTACCTTTTTTCAAAATATTTATTCTGTCGCATTCAAACCCGCTTTATATAAACCATCAATAAAGTACTTACGCTGTTCTGGTATTTTGAATGGAATTACTTTTTCAAGGCGCTGTAGTGATATTTCTCTACCAATCAGTTTTAGCTGCTCCAGTTGCCAGCTTGCTTCATCAATGTTTCCCACATTCGCGTAGGCGGCAGCGAGCCATATTCTGGCTTCTTCAATCTCGGGGTTCATTTCAAGTGCGTGGTTAAAGTTTTCAATAGCGCCCTGGTAATCGCGCATGTTGAACAGAATTTCGCCATAAATCACAATGTAGATAGCGGGGTATTTTGGATTGAGCAGCATCGCCTTACGCATTTCAACTGCCGCCTCCCTGGGTTTACCCGCGTAATTTAGCGTGGTTGCCAGCAGTCCATAAGAATCAGCAAAACTCGGGTCCAGGTCGACAGCCATCTGCGCATTCTGTAGCGACTGTTTGTAGTCTCGCCTGAAAATATCAGCAAAACCTTTTACCCAGTATACCTGCGGCAAATTCGGATCGAGCGCAATTGCTTTATCTGCATACTCGTGTGCTTTTGCCAGTGCCAGGTCATCATCGTTCGTCCAGCCGTGCATATGGTCATAGATATATGTCAGGGCAAGATTGCCGTAAGCACGCGCAAACTGACTATCGAGGGCAATCGCATTCTGAAAATACACCCGCGCTTCCAGCATGCCGTCTCGTGATGACAGCCACAAACTCTGCCAGCCGCGCAGAAATTCATCGTAGGCCTCAATACTGTCACTGTATTTATTGGCGAGCCTGGATTTGTCTTTATCGGTCAGTTTTATTTCGAGTGAATTAATGATCTGCGATGTTACTGCATCCTGAAACGCAAATATGTTTTCCATCTTGCCATCAAAACGCTCAGCCCAGACATTGATGCTGTTAGAGGTATCGATCAGTCGTGCCGAAATACGCACTGTGTTACCGATTTTTCTGACACTGCCCTCGACTGCATAGTTTGCACCCAGCTCATGTTTTACATTACGCATATCGATATCGCTATCTTTGAACACAAACACCGAATTGCGCGCGATGACAGACAGCCCGGAAATCTTCGACAGGTCGGTAATCAGGTCAGCTGTAATACCATCGCTGAAATAATCCTGTTGTGGATCATCACTGAGGTTCTTGAACGGCAGCACCGCGATCACCAGCCTGTCGTCGGCCGGCGCCAGGGTTGTTTCCGGGCCTTGATGACTGTTATTGATCTGCACGACCACCAGCACCAGCAGGGCGACCGCCAACATGGCGATGGCCGCAAGATTAAACCATCTGCCAGGCACCACGGGCACCGGGCCCTTGCCTGCTTGCGCCGGGGGTATAGATGAGATGGCCGCCGCTGGCGGGTTCACGGGCCGGGGCCGGCTGACCGCACAAATCAGGCGGTAACCTTTTTTCGGCACGGTTTCGATGTACTGCGGATGTTTAGAATCATCGCCCAGCGCCTTGCGCAGCTTGATGATGGCGCTGGCCAGCGAATCATAGCCCACCACCATGCCGCGCCATGCCTCGTCTTCCAGCGCCTCGCGCGACATCACCCGCCCCTGCTTCTGTGCCAGGCACACCAGTACGGTCATCGCCTTGGGTTCTATCTTGTGTTCGATTCCGTCTTTCGAAATCCGGCAGATCGACGGATCAACCAGCCAGTCGGCGACATAAAACGGGCTTTCAGGGTCGATATTCAGATCTTCAGACATACCTTGTCCAGCTTCAGGAGTCGATTTCGAGTGGAAAATACTCGCGGCAAATAATCATAACTTACTGATTTATCGATTCATAGAGCAATCATCGACTATTCATCGAAGAAATATCGCCAAACCATTCGCTTCCGCCGCAAAGATTCCTCGCGAATTTCATACGCTTGCATCTCCACTGAAGCAACAGGAGAACACCATGAACAATACAAGCAACAAACACAATTCGAATTAACTGGACCACTGGCATCCTGGCAGTACTTGCCACGGGTGTACTCACCGGCTGTGAGTACTGCGCCCCGGTTTTACTGGTAGCCGTAACAGCAGCCATCGTCTATCGACTGGCAAAACCCATATATAAAACCATGCAGATCAAACCGTTTTAAGCAGTACACATTCATGACGACCAGACTGATTAATAATTAATGGAGACAATAAAATGAAACGTATCACCATCATGTTATACAGCATCATCAACTACACACTCGGGGTGGCCGCGCTGAACTACCTGGTTGCGTTCCTGTTCAACCTGTACGTTCCCAAGACCATCGACTCGGGCGACGTTGGCAACACCGGGTTGGCGATTGCCATCAATCTTGGCCTGATTACCCTGTTTGGATTACAGCACAGTGTTATGGCAAGGCCAAAATTCAAGGCCTGGCTGACGCGTTTTGTACCCAAAGCAGCAGAACGCAGCACCTACATGGCCGCAACAGCCATCGCTGTGTTCGCCCTGTGCCTGTTATGGCAGCCACTGCCCAGCGTACTCTGGCAAGCTTCCAGTGATGTCAGTTATTACATCATACTGGCAACCGGCTTATCCGGCTGGGCACTGGTGCTGTTCTCAACGTTCCTGATCAACCACTTCGATCTGTTCGGCCTGCGCCAGGCCTGGCTTTACCTTATGGGCAAGGAATACACACACCTGCCATTCAGGACCGTCTCGCTGTACAAATACATTCGCCATCCCATCATGACCGGTGCGTTTATCGGCATCTGGTTTACACCGGTAATGACCGTTGGCCACCTCTTGTTCTCACTCGGCATGTCGGCTTACATCCTTATTGGCGTGTATCACGAAGAGAAAGACCTGGTAAAAATATTTGGCTCAAGATACCTGGGCTACATCAGGTCAACCGGCAAGTTTATACCGGCGTTTAATAAAACCAGCAGAAGCGATACAGATTCAGTATCTGCCAAAGTCTGACGAATAATAAACACACACATGCCAGAGTTGCCAAAAAGCATCACTGGCCTTTTTAAGATAAAACACTGGAGTTATGTATGAACAAATCACTTTTTGAAAGACTGGGTTCTGAACAGGGTATCACCGCCATAGCAAGCGATGCAGTAGACAATCACCTGGCCAATAAAACCATCGCACCCCGCTTTGCCGGCGGCGATGTCAAGAAAATGAAGGACGGCGCCGCGAGCTTCTTTATCACCGGAACCGGCGGGCCCAATGTCTATAAAGGCAAGGACATGCTGGCTACACATAAGGGCATGAATATTTCAGCGTCCGAATTTATGGCAGTACTGGATGACATACTGGCGGCACTGGAAAAAAACAAGGTCGGACAGCGCGAACAGGAAGAAGTTTTGTTTGTGCTTTACGGTATGCGATCGTTAATAGTGCATATTTGATGTCCGCATGAAAAAGGGCGGTGACATTTAGCGATTACTCGTATTTGTCACTGCCCTGTTTTCCGATTAAATGGGGCCAGAGAACAAGTGTTTCTAATATTTGAAACTATTGCACTCTGAAACCGGTTTCACTCCTCGTGCATCAATAACTCCGAGTCAACAAAGAAGGTATGACGATTATCGTCACTTTGGGCAATATGCTATGGGTGACCAGGCAGGTACATTTGAATGTGCGAGATACGTGTCTTAGCGAAATCTTTATGTATTGCAAATGATTCTCATTTGTCGCCGACCCCTTTATTCGGGCAGGTACGTCCTTGCTCGCCTGGGTACAGCAATTCCTTTGCCATCTTAGTGTGTAGAATGATTATATCGAAACGTGGATATGGTCAAATAATAATCACTACGACCTCTTTAACTAATAATTAATTCATCTATTATCAATATATGACTAATTAGATGAATCCTCTTGTTTGGGAGATTATTTTGACTCAACATCATTCTGACGAAAAAATTAAATCTGGTATTGATAAAATCAATACAAAAAGTTTTGCTAATTTCTGGACAGGCATATTCTTCCTTATATCTTCAGTCTCGCTACTCATTGTTATGATAATGTTTATTTTTGTGTGGCAACCGATCTGGACTGAAGGCTTCAAGGACTTTCACACCATCAGCACAGCGATAGACAAGCTCGATAAAACAGCAAAACCTGCATCAGAAGCCATACCGCTTATGCTTGTGCAAATGGATCAAATTAATAAACACATGTATCAAATGAATACGACTATGCATGTGATGAAAGGAATGAGCGAAACCATGATTGACATGCAAAACACCATGCAAGACATGAGTGTGTCGGTAGGAAATATGGAAGAGATGACACCCGAGATCAAACGGATGACGATGGTCTTATCGAACGAAATGCCACGATTGACCTACACCATAAACCGGGTAAATAACAAAATGCCTAATATGGATTTCATGCCATTTAAGTAAAGAATACAGGGGACGTAGGATTAACGGGGTCGGCGTAAATGAATTATGCCTGGTCGGTTAAAAAATAATCACTCCGGCCCCATTAATTCAGTAATCCTTGATCTATCCCCGATGGTTCCGATCTTTTATTCGTAGAATGGATACTGGCATGACAATGAAAGCGTGATTTTTTATTGTAACTACTTGATAATTATGGAGTCTCGATCATGAAGCGAATCTTAATCATTTCCTTAGGGCTATTCTCACTTATAACAGCTTCGATACCAGCAAAATCTGCGGAGATCGCTCTCGACTTTACCGGCACTCTCGCGAACTCATTTCTAGCTGAGCTCACATTCGGCTGGAGTTTTCAAGCCAACCAGTCAATCATCGTTGACGGGCTGGGATTTTTCGATGACGAAATCAGAACGGGTCCGGATTTGCACCAGGACCACCTGGTTAGTCTCTGGAACAGCGCAGGCGTACTGCTTGCACAGACGACAATAACCAACGCCAGTGTGGCCGTTGCCTCAACCGCCACTGGGGGCGAGTGGCTATTCAACGATATCACCCCTGTTACTTTATCGGCAGGGGAATATGTCATTGGCGCTCATGATCCAGTATGTACATCAACTTCAGATTGTGATGACATTCGATTTCTCGACAACGCAACCACCAGTTCGCTGATTACATTTATCGAGGCGAGGGATGTCAGTGGCAACGGATTCCCGACTGTCAGCATCCCCGAACGAAACGATGGTTACTTTGGTCCGAACTTACGCATTACTGCAGTCCCCATTCCCGCTGCTCTTCCACTCATGCTCATGGGCCTTGCAGGGCTAGGATTATTTGGGTGGAAGCGTAATTAATCGAGGCCGGAAATCGATCGACCTGGGGCAATATTAAAGGGGTCGGAGTAAATTAATTTTGCCTGGTCGGTAATAATTAATCACTCCGCCCCCTGTTGCTGCCCTCTATAATTCCGAAAAGACTGAATCAAATAATAATCACTCCATCACCTTTTTTAATTTCTACAGAATCAGGATAAGTACAATAATAATCAAAAGTAATTCGACTGTACTAACACTTGCCCAGACAGTCAGCTCATCGATACGTCCGTTTAGCTGCGTTATCCCCTCTAAGGCGTCATCTGGTTATCACGAACAAGAGATGCTTCGGGATCAACACCGTGCTATATCAATTGTTTCTGAACACCTTTGTGTTCCGGCAAGTTTATTAATTCTATGCGCTCCGGATTGGACAAAACAATAGAATTGCCAACGATGGCTACCTGCTCTGACACCACTTACTCAGCGGTGCTTCATAGCGATTATTAATTGATCAGCATCTTTTTTCGAGGCCAGCCATGCCCTTGCCCGCTGATTTCGTACCCGAATCAATCGAGTCTGACCCTGTTGATTATGGAACTAAAAGCGGTCAACAGAGACAAAGAGCATAACCAGTGTTATGCAATCCCCCAGTGGTTTGGTCGGATAATAAGCTAACAATTAATCAAGTCGACGCTTTGAAGCGACGCAGTTCATTAAGCGATAGATTTATATGCATATACCTTCATCACGTGTATACGAAGCAATATCCAATGTTGGCGTAGACACACTTACACCACGCCTGCAGCGTGGCCACTGCCTGTCAATTTCTACGAACAAATTCACTTATGTCGCGTGGTACTGTTGAGAGACTGGGTGTTAAACAGATACCGCAAGATTCCGATGCTCTCGATAAAAAATATAGTATCTGGTTTGATATATTTACTGGCTCATTCGATATACATGACCAGGCCAGTCGACACAATGCATACGGGCCTGTATTACTTGAGATAGATACAGGAATTATTGAACAAATGTCCACGGGCAGAGTCCTGGTTACAAAGCTCAACCCTGCTAAATGGTCTGGAAAAAGCGAAAAACAACGCTGGTTTCAAAATAAGCAGGAATTAGATGAAAACTTTGTAAAAGGCACATCTGACCAGTTGATTGTATTCAGGCATTGCGGTGGTGAGTTGCCGTTAAAACATTATCTAAAACGCATAGTGCTTGACGATCCCGGTCTGGCAAATTCAGAAGGTGTTAACTTTTATGACATGGCTGTAGGTGCATTGAGACTGGCCATGTCTGATGGCGGATTAGATATCCCAATTGTTAAACGTGAATGTTCACTCAGTTGTGAATGCAATGCATATTACTCATCTCACGTAGATTATGTATATGATATGTTTGACCCAATGAATCACCATGTCGCTCCACAGGATTCCAGGCGCTAACGCACCTTACCCTATGAGCTTAATTAGAAAAGGTTAGAAAAGGTGACGGAGGGTTTATTTTTTTACCAACATCCGTATTTTTTTCGGCCTGCCCCTGGCAGCCTGACCAGGCTGGATACCGAATTTTTCTTCTATCAGTAACCGAAAGCGATCATCACCAACCTGATAACCGGGGCCAGAACACAATACTCTTTATGTCAGGAATAATTGTGCTCTGACCCCTGTTTTTCATGCTGAGCCGTGACGCATATCGCCAGAGTCATTTTTTATCGCTTTCTACCATTTCCTTCATGCTGTCACCCGCTTTCTCCATCTGATCACCGGCTTGTTCGACGGCATTATCAATATTCTCGCCGGCCTGTTCTGCCGGGCCTTTATCGCAACCGGACAAGACTACAAGCAACAGACCTGCGACCAGTGCTACGCCAGGGGTTGCAGCTGATTTTAAATGTTTCATCAATAATCTCCTTTAAATATACTGGAAAAATGTGAGTGCAAGCATCCACAACTTCCGCAAAAAACAATAAGGCTAGCTATGTACTACACTGCTAGTTTGTGATGGCGCTGGTATTAAAGAGTAATCACTGTGGTTAAGTTCACTCCAGAACTGATGATGATCCTACTCCGAAGGTATACTAATAGCCAGAAGGAAGAAAAACCGGGGCAGAGCGCAGATAAGCAAACAAAGGGAGAAACAAGAGGGACGCTATGGAGCACCTCTTTTACTTTTGTTAATTTACGAAAATGTTAATCAATCGAGTCTAACCCTGTTGATTCCAAAGTCCTGAATTAATGAGGTCCGAGCTCTTTAATCAAAAATCCCATAGTGACAAGCTCCTTCAATCACTCCACTCGTATAATATCCGTTTAATTCTCTAAAGCCTCCCCTTGCGAAATATACTTTTAAAGCAGGATCTTTATTCATCGCCTTGTTTTACATTATCGACTAATTGATCATCGGCATTCCTCACAAGAACACCGGAAAATCCCGCAGTTAGAGGAAAAATATCGTTTCCACTGTCACCGCAAAATACAACATCCTTTTTTTCAACACCAACTTTTTCAGCCACATATTCCAGCGCAGTTTGTTTGGTCGCGCTTTGCGGCAGAAAGTCTAGTAGTCCTTTTCCGGTCTGGGAGTCGTAACTATAAATGATGACCTCGTCATAATTACCTTTAACAAGCTCATCGACCGCCTTCAGTATAACTTCGTTCCTGTCATGGTCGACATAGTAACTTTGCTTGAACATACTGCAATGCTCACGCTCCTGTTCAGTCAATCCATCTACGCCGGCAACCGCGCTACGGATTGCATCAGCATCCCACCTGGGACTGCTATGTTTCACGTGGGTATCCCAACCTTCATAAGAGTTCCACTTGCCTTGCTCGTATTTTCGGATTGATGTGCCAACATCACCGATGAGTACATGAGGGTAGCGCAGGTCGTACTCCAGGATCGCATTCTCGGTTAGTTCCAGGTTTCTTCCAGTCACATAGACAACGACTACATCATGCTTTTGTGTGAGCTCATTGAAGAGATCGATGGCTCCAGGATCAGCTGGCCAGCTACCGTTCGGAAGTAATGTCCGGTCAAGATCGGTCGCAAGAATTTTCATGTGGGTGTTCCGTAGCGTTTCCTGTTTAATCTACAGTGAGCAGTCATCAGAATCTATGCTCCGGCTGACATCAGGACTTCTTCACCGGCACCGGTGTCCTGGTAAACCGTGAAGCTGTGATCACACAGATTAGCCTTCAACATTACGCTTGCTTCTGGATGCTGCCAGGAAATGTGTAATAAATCGGTCTCGGTCTCGATGACCTTCATCTCACCATTGAATGCCGGCGAAGTGTTACGTAGCCGGATCAACTTTAACTGGTCCAGTACTACAGGGCGCTGCAGTCCGGACTCGATGTCAATTATTTTTAAAGTGGTGCGGTTAATCTCCTTGTGTCCAGCAGTACGCCCTCTTTCCGCAGCTGCATAGTCGTTAGTACCGGCAAATAGATCCAGATACCATACCTGTGGGACACCGGGCATAAACATCTGAATGGCGCGGGCCAGAAGCAGCTTTTGATCGTCCTCACCAAGAGCACTATAGAATGTCGCGTTGACCTGGTAGTAATCGATCTTCTTGCCGTCAGCATCGTACAAATTTTTAGTCAGGCCGCCACGTTCAATAATACGCTCGATCGTGGCCTCTATCTGTTCATCGCTCAGCAGACCAGGTCGGTAAGTGCCATTCACTTGCTTGCCTTTGAGGTCAAGCACCGGGATACCATCATGGCTACCGAGCATGTTGATGGTTTGCAGTCCCTTTTCACAGATATCCGAAATCCATTGTAACAAAGCTGTATTGTTGCCCTCTTCAAGCGCATTTATCACGAGCCCAGGAAAAAAGAAGTCATAGATGGGATAACCTTCTTGCGCAATCTCTTCATGGATACCGGCACCGTACTCAGCATGGATCTCGGGGAAGATGGTTAGATCATACTTACGTGCAATACCGCGTAGACGTTCCAGGTAATCCCAGGTGCCGGGCCGGTTGAAAAAATTCGTCTGACCGGGTTCCTTGTGCAGGTAAGCGAAGGCATCCAGGCGAATTATTTTGGCGCCGTATTCGCTGAGTTTGCGAAGTGTCTCATCGAAAAAGTCCCAGACCAGTTCGGAACGGGCGTTAAGATCCATCTGACCCAGGAATTCACGCTTGCGGTAAACAGCCGCGATTAAGCCTCATCCTTGCTAGGTCATTGCTCGATCTCTTCAAAGTCAATGGATTCCAGCCGCCTTCCACTCTTGATGACGATCTTGATGTGGTGTGCAATATCCGAAGCTAACTGCTGATCGATCCCTTGATATGTGCGAAGTCCTGGGCTGTTATCTCATCGAACTCCACTTTTTGATAAAAGGTGTTCCAGTAAGCCTTGAGGCTGCCATCTGGAAAACGTAATTTAAGAATCGGCAGACCGGGCTTTCTCATAAAGAGCTTATCGAGGTGTTCTTTATCCGGCATGACGACGCCATCGTCACCCATAGTGCCATGATCCTTCCAGAATTCATTCCAGTCGATGAAAAATTCCCTGTAGGGTGAGTCGTTTCCGTTCTGCAATAAATCAACAAACTGCGGAGAACGTACGGAAAGATGATTGAGTACGAGGTCAAACTTAATCTGGATGCCAAGTTCGTTTAGTTCGTCCAGATCCTGAGGATCCACAAGTTCTTTATTGATATCGTAATTGATGATGGAAAAGCCACGATCCAGATCGCTATGAAAAATGGTAGGCAGAATATAGAACAAAGAAAAAACTTCTTTAAATTCTGGCCGCTTGAGCATTTGTACCGTATCTGCAAGGTTTCGGCCAATACTGTCAGGGTAAGCATTAAACATTACACCATTTGGCAAATCGTTTTTTGTTGACAATACTCTGGTTTCCTAATCTCTGGATTAAAAAGGTCGATTATAAGGGGCGGAGTGAATTATTAGATTATAGATCAC
>CAWKAL010000042.1:0-13262 GCA_963847575.1 uncultured Gammaproteobacteria bacterium | reverse complement strand
AAAGCGGGCAAAGCCACCTTTAAGCTCGATAAACGTCTCTTGAAATACATGCCAGATATTGTCACTTACGATCTTGATGGCAATGAAACCTCTCGCACCGAAGCCACGGAGTTGACCGATGTCAATTTGCTGATGGGACAAGCACCGAGGATATTTGACTAATGACTCAGACTCTCAATTATGATTGTCTAAATAACGTAATAGTTGCGGGTCCTACACCTACGTGCACTCGTGCCAGTACAAAACAGGTCAGAGGACTGTCTGGCGCTTTGGAGCTGGTAGCAGCTGATACCATTTCTCAAGAGTACGATTTTAAAAATAAACCTCTAGGTTGGCTTATAGAGGATGAACGTACCAATTTATTCAACGCAAGTCGTTACTTTCCTTCTAGCAGTAGATGGAGCAAAGAATCTGGAGTAACTGGCGATTATTCAGTTGGCCAAGCTCTTGATGGCTCACAAGATCAAGATCGATTCAATGTAACTGCTAATTGGGCCTATCGCTTCGCTGGTCAAACACATACGCTGACAGGAGACGCTGTTTATTCTCAGTCTGCATTTTTTGAGGATGATGGTGCCGGGTACATGGGTCTAAGTCGAACCGTTGGCGACGGTTCAGAACATCACGCTATTATGGCGGATCTAAAAACGGGCGATATTGTGTGGACCAGTCTTGGTCCAAGTTCAGTAGCTTCCGATTTTGTAGGCTATGGTGCAGAACCTTTTATTAACAATAATTATCGTTTATGGATAGCTGGTCAGATAGATGAGGCTGTATCTCTATTCCCAGTTCGAGCCCTTCTCCTACCCCGCTGCAACAGCCTGACGCTGCGGGAAGACCAAATAAACATACTGCCGTAGAAGGAGAAGATGTAAAAAGTTGGGGTGCTCAACTTGAGCTTGGCCCAAGACCTTCATCATACATGGGTCCTACTGGTGATTGGACAACGGTAACTCGCGCCAAAGACGTTATTAAGACAACAGACCTGACATGGTTGGGGTCCTCAAATACTATTATTTCCAAGCACAACAGCGGTTACGTTGGTACGGCTAATGGCATTTGGGCACTTCCCGATGGCACCAATGATAATCGCGTGTCTTTATTTCAGTGGACGGACGGCAAACTTTATCTCAAGATCAATACTGGCGGCACTACGGTTGCAGAAATTACTGTAGACATAGCGCCCGATACCTTTCACCCGTTGCGGTCATACTTGCTGACAATGATTTTGCCTTTAATAGTTAACGGAGTCTTGGTCGGAACAGACACTTCTGGAGCAGTACCTGCGGGTCTTAACGTTTTTTACGTTGGTTGTGGTTGGGATGAAGATGCTCAACTTAACAGTCACCTTTTATACATAACAAACGACAACACGCGCCTATCTAATGCGACAGCACAAGCTCTCACAGTCAATTCGGTTCGGCGTAGTATATTACCCTTTGCTGCTACTAAAAGTTTGATCGCCAGAGTTGGTCCCGACATTGTACACACAAGAGTTTCAGGCGGCACCCGAGTAGATGAATTTGGTATTACAAAAACTGTTCTCAATAACCAACCTCGATTTACTCATGACCCGGTAACGTTAACAAGTCTAGGTTTGCTAGTTGAAGTAGAGCAAACAAGTACGATCAGAGATTCAGAAAACCAAGCCAATTCGGCATGGGCTAAGCCCGGAACACAAGCAATTAGTTTAGGCAACATTGCTCCAGATGGGGGTGAAGCCTGGGGCATGGTTGAAATAGCCGGTGTTAGCTATCATTACATGTATGAAAATTCACCCGCTACAACTACGGGGTTGCACACCCAGACTGTTTACTTTCGACCACTTGCAGCCGGTGGCAGGTGGCTTAGTTTATTTGTATGGAGAAACACAAGCGATTACGTGCAGATCACGGTTGATCCTGATACGGGACTAGCTACAACCGCTCCACAATATGGAACCAGTTCGACCATTACAGATGCCTCTTTCAAGTCAAGACCGGCAGGTAACGGATTGGCACCGAGGTGAGTTCGTGTTCACAGCGACAGGTGCTGGAAACATTTATCACATGCCTGGTTTGTCGGACACAGCAACGCCAACATTAGATTTTCAAGGAAGACCTCTTTATACCGCTACGCTGCAGAGCGGTTCGGGCACACGCACACTGTTGCTGGCCAGCATTTCAGACAAGGCCTGCGCCTCCGCTTCGAACATGGGCAACATGGCAGCGTGGTTGAGCTTGATAAAATAATCACGCACACCATCACTAATACGACTGGCCGTGCTAATACAGCCACCGCCGACGCCCTGGTTGTGTTGCAGCCGGAACGGTTCAGCCGTTACGCGGCCAATGTCTGCTTCGATGTATTGCCAGATATTCATACACTCGCCTTATCAGGACAGCCTGCGCCACCCTGCATAATGATTATTAATGTCGCCGCGAGATGACAGGGCGTGATAATTCAACAGCCCCACCCGGATCCACTGCATTTTTTAGCTAAGCTATTGTTATACCAAGAGCCAGCTGGCTGAGTTTTACACAAGCATATTATTAAACTCTTATGCTCCAGCACTTGCCCCTGGTAATGTCGACTTATCCACTGCCGCTCGTCAGGCATCAACTATAACTACATGTTATATATAAGTATTATAACGATGGTTAAATTTCAGCCAATCTAACAATAGACTGCTTTTTTCGTACTTTTTGTTACTAATAAATTAATCAATCCACAGAGTTATCCACAGGAAATGTGAGTAACTCGGGTTTCTTTGATAAAATTAATGGCTTATCAGCCCATAGTTAAATAGTTTCTTAAGTATTGGCGTTAACTAGAGCAATAAACAAAATCTTGCTTTGCCAGTTATGCACATGCATTTGTCAATAGTCTTTACACTGCAAACGTGTTGCATTTAAGGCTGTAATAATAATGTCACATTGTGTATCTTCATGAATATAAATGAAATAATGTGTCTGATCTTTTTTTCCAGGATTATTATTCACTTGCATTATTTCCAATCCAATTTCAAGTAATTTTTTGTTTCCACAGAGTTATCCACAGGCTCTGTGGAAAACCGGAGGGTAGTTTTACATTTCTTTACAAATTCATCTGTAGTCGCTGAAACTTTGAACACTTTCGGCCTGTACGAGTAGAATCGTCAACGCCACAGCCGGCACACACGCCCGAAAACCCTGAGATAATGCCAGATACCACTGCCCAGGCACACCCTGCAACACCACCCACCGGAACCACGCGTATTCTCAAAATCGCGGTTCCAGCCCCGCTGTATGGCAGTTTTGACTACCTGGTTCCCGCCACCGCCGGGGCCGCTGCGCTAAAACCCGGCTGCCGCGTGCGCGTGCCTTTCGGCAGACAGCAGCTGATCGGGGTCATCCTCGACACCGATAGCCATAGCGATGTCCCCGTGGCCAAACTCAAACCGGTAAAAGCCACGCTCGACGATCATCCCGTGCTCGCATCCGAGATGCTGGACGTATTGCAATGGGCCGCCAGCTATTACCTGCACCCACTGGGTGAAGTCATCAGCGCAGCCCTGCCCGCGCAACTGCGTGAGGGCCGGGAAAACATACCCGCCACACTGTCGCGCTGGATCGCCGCGGCCGACCCGCTTGATGCTGACATCGCCGCGCAGCTCAGGCGCGCACCCAAACAGTTTCAGCTACTGCAACTATTGAGCGATCAGCCGGCGGGCCTCGATGCTGATCAGCTCAATAATCTCACCAGCCACTGGCGCGCAGCACTGCGCGCGCTACAGGAAAAACAGCTGGTGCGTGAATTACAACAGTCCGCGCTGGCGCCATCCCCGCTCGAAAAAGATACCGCACCGGCGCTCAATAACGAACAGCAGGCGTGTGTCAGCGCGGTCAGTTCGCATCTCGGCGCGCACAGTATTCACCTGCTGCACGGCATTACCGGCAGCGGAAAAACCGAAGTCTATCTCGCGCTGGCGCAGGCCGCGCTCGCTGCCGGCAAGCAGGTGCTGGTGCTGGTGCCGGAAATCAGCCTCACACCGCAACTCACCGAGCGCTTTCAAAAACGTCTCGACACCATGATCGCGGTCTCCCATTCCGCACTCAACGACAGCCAGCGATTTGCCGCCTGGCACGCCAGCGCCAGTGGTGAAGCACGCCTGCTGATCGGTACGCGCTCGGCAATTTTTACCCCGATGCCCGAACTCGGCCTGATTATTCTCGATGAAGAGCACGATGGTTCGTACAAACAGCAGGACGGTTTTCGCTACAACGCACGTGACCTTGCGCTGGTGCGTGCGCACAAGGCGAATGTGCCTGCATTACTGGGCTCGGCCACGCCCTCGCTGGAAAGCCTGCACAATGTGGCACAGCAGCGCTTTATGCTGCACAAGCTGACGCAACGCGCCGGCAGCAGTCGCACCGCGCGCATCGAGCTGATGGATTTGCGCAAGCAAAAACTACAAGAAGGTCTCTCGCCCCTGTTGATTGATCGTATCAAACTGCATTTGCACAATCAGGGCCAGGTGCTGCTGTTTCTCAACCGCCGCGGATTTGCGCCGCTGCTGATGTGCCACGACTGTGGCTGGACCACGCAATGCGCGCGCTGCGACGCGCACATGACCTATCACCACAGCAAACAGCAGCTGCATTGCCATCACTGTGGTGCCGAAACCCGCGCGCCGGCGAACTGCACCGATTGCGGTTCGAGTGAACTGGTCGCCATCGGCAGCGGCACCGAGCGCATCGAAAACCATTTGCGCGAACTGTTTCCCGAGACCGTGATCAGCCGCATCGACCGTGATACCACCCGGCGCAAAGGCAGCCTGCAGGCAAAACTCGCCGAGGCGCACAGCGGTGAAAGCGGCATCCTGGTCGGCACCCAGATGCTGGCCAAGGGGCATGATTTCCCCAACCTGACCCTGGTCGGTGTGCTCGATTCCGACCAGTCGCTGTACAGCACCGATTTCCGTGCCGCGGAACACCTGGCGCAACTGATTATCCAGGTCGCCGGGCGCGCGGGCCGTGCCGAAAAACCCGGCGAAGTCGTGATCCAGACACATCATCCGGATCACCCCTTATTGCAAACCCTGCTGCACCATGGCTACGAAGGTTTTGCCGGGGCCGCACTCAGCGAACGCGAGCAGGCGTCGTTCCCGCCCTATTCGCACCTGGTGATTTTGCGCTGCGATGCCATCAAGCAGGACGCCGGCAATGCATTCATGCGTGCTGCACGCAGCCTGCTCGACGCGCTGGCTGCCGATGGACTCGATATCTTCGGCCCGGTGAAAGCGCCGATGGAACGCCGCGCCGGGCGTTATCGCAGCCAGATCATGCTGCAGGCAAAAACCCGCAAGCCCTTGCACCACGCACTGCGCCAGTGGCTGCCGCAGTTGCAACAGCTCAAACAGGCACGCGCGGTGCGCTGGTCGATTGATGTTGATCCGTATGACACGTACTGAAAAACAATGAATAATTAATAATTAAAAATGAATAATGGAAAACCAACTGGCTTACGCCCGGTATTTAATGGCGTGTTTCTAATTATTCATTTTTCATTATTCATTATTCATTGCTAAACTCACGCCCCACAGCCCAGCCTTAGAATCAGAATCCACTTGAAAGACAAAATCGAACACCTGCTACAGCGCGCCATTGCCCAATTGCAGCACGAGGGCGTGCTCGCCAGCGAGCTGTCGCCAGCGATCGTGGTTACGCGCACCCGTGATGCCAGCCACGGTGATTTTGCCAGCAATATCGCGATGACCCTGGCAAAGCCTGCCGGCATGGCGCCGCGTGCAATTGCGGAAAAAATTATCGCTGCCCTGCCCGCGGACGCAGCGCTTACCAAAGCTGAAATAGCCGGCCCGGGGTTTATCAACTTTTTTCTCAGTTCAGATTCTACGCTCGACGTGGTGCGCACTATTCTTCAGCAGGCCGAGCGTTATGGTTGTTCCACCGCGGGCAAACACGAAAAAGTCCAGCTCGAGTTTGTTTCTGCCAACCCCACCGGACCGTTGCATGTCGGTCATGGTCGCGGCGCGGCTTATGGCGCGACCGTGGCATCATTGATGCGCGCGGTCGGTTTTGATGTGGACTGTGAATACTACGTCAACGATGCCGGCCGCCAGATGAATATTCTCGCGGTCAGCGTATGGTTGCGCTACCTGCAGGAAAACGCCATTTCGATTGCATTTCCGAGCAATGGTTATAAAAGCGAAAATTATATTTACGATATTGCGCGTGAATTGAAACAGTCGCATGGCGATGCGTTTGTGCATCCTGCAGACACCGTGATGCAGGCAATTCCTGCTGACGAGCCCGCAGGCGGTGACAAGGAAGAACATATTGATGCGCTCATCGAGCGAGCGCGTGAGTTACTCGGCGATAATTACAAAACTGTTTTCAGCGCAGGACTGAATTCAATCCTGAATGATATTCGAGAAGACCTTGAAGAATTTGGCGTGCATTATCAAACCTGGTATTCCGAGCAATCACTCGCCGACCGGGGACTGATCGACAAGGCGATTAAACAATTGCAGGCCAGTGACCACATCTACGAAGACAAGGGTGCGCTGTGGTTTCGATCAACATTGTTCGGCGATGAGAAAGACCGCGTCGTGGTACGTGATAATGGCCAGCCCACTTATTTTGCATCCGACATCGCTTACCACCTGGATAAATTTGAACGCGGTTATGAGCGCCTGATTAATATCTGGGGTGCTGATCATCACGGTTATGTGCCGCGTGTAAAAGCCGCGATACGCGCGCTGGGCAAGGACGACAGCAAGCTTGATATCCTGCTGGTGCAATTTGCAATTCTCTACCGCGGCGGAGAACGTGTGCAGATGTCCACGCGCTCAGGCTCGTTTGTTACCCTGCGCGAACTGCGTGAAGAAGTCGGCAACGATGCCGCGCGTTTTTTCTACGTTATGCGCAAGTGCGAACAGCACATGGATTTCGATCTTGATCTTGCCAAATCGCAGAGCAACGACAACCCGGTGTATTACATTCAGTACGCGCATGCACGCGTTTGCAGCGTAGTGCGCCAGTGTGCTGAAAAAAATCTTACGCATGACATCGACAATGGCAGCGCACATCTCGGCCTGTTAATAGAAAGCCATGAAACCGAACTTATTACCAAACTGGCTGCCTATCCGGAAGCGCTGGAAAAATCTGCGATCAATGCTGAACCGCATACACTTGCACATTACCTGCGTGAGCTGGCCAACGCGTTCCACAGTTATTACAACGCGCACGGGTTTATCGTAGATGACGCCAACCTGCGTGACGCTCGCCTCAACCTGGTGCTGGCGACACGCCAGGTGATACACAACGGGCTCGGGCTGCTCGGCGTCAGCGCACCGGAAAGCATGTGATTATCACCAGCGCCACAGGTCAATCATTCAACACAAGCGAAACATCAATGCGATTCGACATCATACCGGCCCGCCCGGGTAAACAGCACACCGCCCTGTTACAACAGCGGAGTGTACGCTAGTGCCCGCCGACTACAAAAGTCGTGGTCACGGCCGTGGTAAAAAATCCATGCCTGGCTTCGTCTGGTTACTCGCCGGACTCGCGATCGGTCTGTTCGTAGCACTGATCGTTTACCTCGACAGGCAGCCGCATAATGACACCAGCTTTGGTGAAGCCGTACAACTGGAACTGGAAAAACTCCGCGACAGTTCTAACAATACCGCGAGTAGCAAAACCACCGATACTAAAACAACCGATAAAAAAGCCGGTCAGCCGCGATTTAATTTCTACACGATCCTGCCGGAGCTGGAAGTTCTGATACCGGATTCCGAAATCAGGCCGCCGGAAAAAACCACCGGCACGACAGCCTCGGGAAAACCCGCCGCCGCCAAACAATATGTGTTACAGGCAGGCTCGTTCCGCAGTCGCAGCGATGCCGACAGGCTCAAGGCCCAGCTCGCACTGATGGGACTGGAAGCCAGTATTCAAAGTGTCAATGTCAACCGCGAAGACTGGCACCGGGTGCGTGTCGGCCCGTATAAAAATACCGGCGACCTCTATCGCAACCTGAACCTGCTGCACCGCCATGATATCGATGCCATGGCCATGGAATTGAAATAACGCAACCGGGGTGTTGAGCGGCCTGGCATATCTAATTTGTGTATGCGCGTGCACGCCCTGGAAAGATGTCTACCTGCCTCAGGACGAAGGTCTATTTGATTTTCAGCACATCCTGACGCGGCTTTCCGTAACCTGCCCTTCCTTGATGTATACCCCTTTCGATATAGATAACCGTATGCTACTATCGCCACCTGCTTTGTGATAGCTACAAATATATTACTAGATAACAACAAGTTACATCACAACAGGCAGGCCCTGACAGCAGGCCTGCAATCAGCCTCATTGGCATAACCAAATTTTCTGGAGGTTTACATGGCTTTATTTGACGACGCCTGGATGAAAGGTTTTCAGGCACAGTGGAACGCCGAGCCCGCGCTTAAAGATGCACTGGCAAAAATTAATTTCGATTCTGTGATTGGCTATGGATACCCGGGCGATGACAAACCCCTCGGCTTCATCGCAGTCGTAAAGGGCGAATGCGTTGACGCTGGCGCATACGATGACCGCGAAATGAACTGGGATCTGCGCGCTGAGCAGAAAAACTGGGAGAAATGGCTGTCTAAAGAAATTGGCATGACTGGCCTGGGCCTGGCATTCTCTACCGGCAAACTTAAATTCAAGAAAGGCGACTTCAAGGCCATGATTGGCGATCCGCGTATGGCGGGTCCATTCATCAAGAGCTTCGGAGCGATGGGCCGCGTATAAATTGCAGTCCTGCATGCCTGCAAACAGCCACCTCAGGGTGGCTTTTTGTTGCCTGGCAGATTTGTCGATAGCGTACATCAGCCTGGTTTGCCCTGTTTTTCACCCGGGCCCTGCCCGGCCTCGCCCCCTGCCAGTGAAACTTTCCCACAACCTGCTAAAAAATTACGGTAAAGTTTGCACTATTGTTAACATCTCGATGATTAGTAATTCAGGAAATTCCAGTTCATGCGCTTAATCTCCCTTGCACTGCTGTTACTCACGCTCAACGCATGCTCGCTCAACCAGATGCTGGTACGCGCCTCGACCCCGTTGATCGAAGGCGGTATTACTGCGCTCAACCGCGAAACCGATCTCGACCTGGCGGAAGATTCGATTCCGACCAATATCGAATTGCTCGAAGGCATGATCCAGATAGATCCGAACAATGCAAAACTGCATACCTATGCCGCGCAGGCATATTACGGCCTGGCATTTGGGTTTAACGAAGACCACCGCCCGGAACGCGCATCGGCATTTTATATTCGCGGACTCAACCACGGCATCATCGCGCTCGAACTCAACGGCGCCCGCGACCTTAAAACCGTCGCCATGGCCGATTACGATCAGCAGGTCAGTAACATGGGCGAAGCCGATGTGCCCGCCATGTTCTGGACTGCGAGCAACTGGGGCAAGTGGATTGATTTGCACCGCGACTCCACCGCAAGCCTCGCGCAGTTGCCACGCCCTACGTCATTAATGCAGCGCGTGATCGAACTGCAGGAAGATTTTTATTTTGGCGGCGCGCATATGTATTTTGGTGTCTACTATGGCAGTCGCGCACCGGTGCTTGGCGGCAACTATAAAAAGTCACGTCAGCATTTCAACAAGGCGCGCGAAATCACAAACAACAAACTCCTGATGCCTGATTTATTGCAGGCCCAGTACCTCGCGCGTCAACAACTCGATCATGAAGATTTCGAAAAGCGCCTCACCGGCGTGGTAAATGCACCGGACGATCTTTACCCCGATGCCGCGCTGATTAACCAAATCGCCAAACGCAAGGCCATGCTGTTGCTGCAAACCCGCAAGGCAAGCGAATGGTTCTAAGAGCAATCACGCTGCTCGCATTGTTGTTCGCACTGCAAAGCGCAACAGCGGAAACCTACACATTAAAAATGGCCACGCTGATGCCGACAGGCACAGCATGGTCAAAAATAATCGACAACTGGATAACCGATGTCGAAACCCAAAGCGATGGCCGGATCGCGTTTAAAATGTATGCCGGTGGCGTCATGGGTGACGAGCCCGACGTGTTACGCAAGATTCGCAAGGGCCAGTTACATGGCGGCCTGTTTACCGGGTATGGCATCGGCCGTATATTTTCATCAGCACGCGTACTCGAAGTGCCGTTTCTGTTCATGAACACCGAAGAATCCGATTATGTTCGCGACGCCTTAATGCCCGATATTAAAACCGGCTTTCGCGAAAATGATTTCGAATTACTCGGCTGGCCCGAAGTCGGTTTTATCCATATATTCTCCAAGCACAGAATTGAATCCATCGACGACATTCGCAAAAGCCGTATCTGGTTATGGCAGGGCGACCCGCTGGGCGAAGCCTTTTTTAAAGCCTCCGATATTGCACCGGTGCCATTGTCTATCATTGATGTTTACACCCAGCTGGCTGCATCGCATAGCAGTATCGATACTGTGTACACCTCCACCTTCGGCGCGATTGCCCTGCAGTGGCACAGCAAACTGAGTTACGCGACTAAAATTCCGTTTACCAATGCTATCGGCGGACTGCTCGTCAGCAGCGAGTTTTATAACAAGCTACCCGCCGACCTGCAGCAGTTACTCTCGGAAAGCGGCGAACGCATGAGCACAAAAATACGCGAAGATGCCCGCAAGCAAAACCAGATCAGCATCGCACTGCTCGAACAAAGCGGTATCCAGTTCCTGTGGGACTGGAATGATGCCGACATGAAAGAGCTGCTTGCAATACGTGACCGCGCTGCGCAGCACCTGGAAGAGACCGGCTATATTTCCGCAAACTTTTTCAACCGCGCTCGCTCACTGGTCAGCGATTACCGCAGAACTGCTAAAGCCAAAGCGGAGTAAGCCCGGGGTGATTCGCTGGCTACATGCAGTCGAACGCGGACTCATACAGTTCGAAAGCATTTCTGCTGCTGCCAGCCTGCTGTTATTACTCACACTGATGCTGGTGCAAATTTTTACCCGCAACCTGTTTGATTTTGGTTTTCCCGAAATCGAAGTCATCACCCGCAACCTGCTCATCATGTGCGGCGCATTCGGTGCCGTCCTCGCCACTCCCAGAATGCGCCACATCAAAATCGATGCGCTGACACCGTTTCTCAGTTCGCAACAACTGTACTTGTTGAGTTTTCCGCTGGCTTTGTTCTCGGCACTGGCCTGCGCGGCAATGGCGTATTACGCCGTAATTTTCAGCCTGGATGAATGGGAATATGCGCCCTCGAATGAACGCTGGGCGCTGCCGTTTACCTTAATGTATCCGCTGGGTTTTACCCTGCTCAGTTTCCATTTTGTGATGTTATGTTTCAGGCCGCGGACTAAATGATCGCGCTGGCTGTCATCGCATTGTTTATCATCGCCCTGCTCGGCGCACCGCTATTTGTCGTGCTCGCCAGTGGCGGCCTGCTGGCAAGTTTTGCCACCGAGATCAGCCCCGACATATTAATTATCGAAATGAACCGGCTGGCGTCGTCACCCAACATGCTGGCAATCCCGCTGTTCACCTTTGCAGGCGTGATGATGGCCGGCGGTGGCGCACCGCGACGGCTGGTGAGTTTTTATAATGCTGCATTTGGCTGGCTGCCCGGCGGGCTTGCCATAGTCACCCTCGGCGCCTGCGCATTTTTCACCTCGTTTTCCGGTGCCTCGGGCGTGACTATTCTCGCCCTCGGCGGACTGCTGTACCCGATTTTGAAAAACGAAGGCTATGGCGAAAACTTTTCGCTGGGCCTGCTCACTACTTCGGGTTCTCTCGGCCTGCTGTTTCCACCCAGCCTGGCAATCCTGGTGTATGGTATTGTTGCCGGTGTCGGTATCGACCAGTTGTTCCTCGCCGGCGTGGTTCCCGGCATCACGCTGATGTTGATACTGGCCATCTATAGCATGCTGCGCGGTGTGAAATTTAACGTCACGCATCACAAATTTGAATTTGCAAAATTAGTCAGCGCCGTGCGCGGGAGTGCGTGGGATTTGTTCCTGCCGGTCGGTGTGGTCTGGGGTATTTTTGGCGGTTTTGTTTCCATCATGGAAGCTGCTGCTGCCACCGCGACCTATGTGATGTTTATTGAAGTCGTGGTCTACCGCGAGATCAACCTGCGCAGCCAGCTCTATAAACTCACCGTTGAAACCTGCATTCTGTTTGGCAGCCTGCTCGCTATCCTGCTGGTTGCACTCGGCCTGACCAACCTGCTGATTGATGCCCAACTGCCGATGAAGTTACTCGCCATGATCGAGCAGCACATCACCAGCCCGTTGCAGTTTTTAATCCTGCTCAACCTGTTTTTGCTGGTGGTTGGCGCAATGATGGACATTTTTTCCGCCATTGTCGTCGTGGTGCCGCTGATTTTGCCACTGGCAACACGTTATGGTGTAGACCCGGTACACCTGGGGATTATTTTTCTCGCCAACCTCGAAATCGGTTATTCCACGCCCCCGGTCGGCATTAACCTGTTCATTGCCAGCCAGCGTTTTGGCAAATCAATCGTCACCCTGTTCAGGTCGACCCTGCCCTTCCTGTTGCTAATGATGCTGTGGTTAATCCTGGTGACCTACGTGCCCGAATTGTCATTATGGTGGCAAGACGAATAAAACGCTGATGCTTTCAGCGCAATCACATTACATTATTCTTTAATAATGTAAATCTTATATACCCATTACTATGATGCATTTAGATGCGTCACGCGTTAATCTTGTCGAATGCATCACACAGGAGACTCTTGATGACGACCAAGCCATGGCTCAGCAGTTACCCCGCAGGCGTACCGGAATTTATCTCGCTGGATGAATTTACATCCGTATCAGATATTTTTGATAAAAGCGTGAAAAAATATGCCTGCCGCCCGGCCTACTCCAACTTTGGCACCACCATCTCCTACCAGCAGCTCGAAGAATACACCACGCAACTCGCTGGCTATCTGAAAAACGAACTCAAACTCGAAAAAGGCGACCGCGTCGCGGTGATGATGCCCAACCTGTTACAGAACCCGATAGCAATATTTGCCATCCTGCGCGCCGGCCTGGTGGTGGTGAACACCAACCCGCTGTACACCTCGCGCGAACTCAAGCACCAGCTGAATGATTCCGGTGCAAAAGCCATTATCATTATTGATAACTTCTGCAGCGTGCTGCAAAAAGTCATCGCAGAAACCTCGGTCAAGCATGTCATCACCACCAAGATGGGCGACCTGCTCAAATTTCCCAAGGGCGCGATAATTAATTTTGTGGTCAAGCACATCAA
>CAWKAL010000041.1:0-10127 GCA_963847575.1 uncultured Gammaproteobacteria bacterium | reverse complement strand
ATTCGTTTGCTGGGTTATGACAACTATACCCAGTGTCAGGGTTCTTCCTTTGTGGTTCGTGAAGGTCGCGCTTAACTGCTTGATTAATAACTTGAAGATTAGTGTACAACTTTAACAACCAATGATGATGCAACGGGGTTAACAATGGCACAAACAGCAACGACACAAACTGCACGTGAGGCTTCACTTGCCAGGCGCCGAGCCCTTACCAGTAAGGGTAAAGCGGCTATTGCTGACACTAAAACAGCAAATTCGACGCAAGTTAAGCGGCCTCAGGTTCAGGCTGCCAGGATGACAACGACACCAGGCATACCTGCACGCCTGGCATCACGCAAGCGTCGTGATGCAATGTCTGTGAGCGGCAAAGCCGGCATCAGTAGCGCGGATCGCACTCGCAATGCGCCGGAACATGTGGCCCCGGCATCATTACAGGCAGAGCCTCAACAGGATCAGGCTAAAAAAGGTTGTGGATGTGGTTGCGATGGCACTAAAACCGAATGTAAGGCTGAGATTGCGCGTGGCAACAATAAGGCATCACCTGTTAGGCGTGTACGTACTAACGTCGCAAGTAATCCATCTCGTGCTGTATCACTGGCTCGGCGCCAGGCGATGTCAACAAGAGGTAAGGCCGGAATAAATGCCAGTAGTTCGCCTGCCCAGGTAGCACGTGCTGCTAATTCAGATTTAAGCAGCCGTGAATTGTCCATGGTTTTGCGTGAACAACGTAGCCAAAAAGGCAGGGGTGGTGCTAAAAAATCACAACCTGCTGGTCGCATGCGACAGAATGCTAAATCTAATACGGGTGCGGCTGCAGATGCATCGTGGAAAGTGGGTGCCAGTGAAACGGCCCATGGTCAGACCTTAACGGGTACCATGGTGGGTCGTAGCGAGAATGTGACGGGTGATGAACCAAGCACCTGTCGCACAGTGACCGGTACCGATTATCTGGGTGCTGACATTTTCCGTAAATTTTGCCAGACCGAAACTGGTAAAACACCGCGTAAGGTTGCAGTCACAACTACCTCACATGGTAATCCAGTGAGTGGTAATAAAGTAGGTCGTGCAGGTAACGTTACTGGTAATGAGCCGGGCACGTGCAAACGTGTAACGGGGAATGAATACATCAGCGCGGAACAGTCACAGGGTTTTTGTGGTGAGTTCATGAAAAAGTCACCGAGCAAAATCAGTAAAACTGAAACGCGCAAGGGAAAAACCCTGACCGGTAATAATGTCGGTCGTTCTGAAAAAGTGACAGGCGATGAAACCGGTGCAAGCCGTGAACTGACTGGCACACAATACATGCAGCAAGGTAATGGCAAGGCGCCGAGCAAGGTAGGCAGCAGTGCAACCTTACGTGGTGGCAGTGTCAGTGGCACGATGACCGGGCGTCATGAGCGTGTGACAGGTGATGAACCAGGCAGTTGCCGCAACGTCACTGGCGACGAGTATACCGGCCAGGAGCAATATAGCGGTTTTTGTAGCAAGACACCGCAACCTGCAGACAGCAAGAGTGGTGTATCCGCCACGCTTAAAGGTAAATTCGTTACCGGCACTATGACGGATCGTTCCGGAAAAGTGACAGGTGATGAACCGGGTACCTGCAAGGCTATATCGGGTACGCCCTATGCAAGTGCTGATCAATATACAAAATTCTGCAATCCGGAAGAAGCAGGAATAGCAGCAGCGCGTACACAACAACGACGTGCTACACCCGGTATGGTCATGACGGGTCAGCAACCCGGTATCGGCGGTAAGATGACCGGTGATAAAAAAGGCGCTTGTGAAAATGTTTCTGGTACCCCTTATGTCGGTGCTGATCAATATGCGGGCGTATGTCCGGCAACGGCCGCTGACACTGCCAGCCCTGACTATCCGCAGCCGGTAGACGCCGCGTCCTGGAACCAGTTCAGCGTGAAAACACCTGCCGGTGAAGCACAGCAGGCAACAGCCCTGGGCGAGATCACCGGCAACCGTTACGAGCAGGGCCAGATTACCGGTCCGTTCGGCATGGCCGACCGGCAAGGTTACCGGCACAGAAGAAGCCCGCTTCGGCCACAGCAAGCACCTGGACAAAGACAAGACGGCCGCCCCGGCCACGGCAGCAATGATTGAAGGTCGAGTCAAGTCACGCATCAGTGGCGAAGGCATGGATTCAGGACAGACAATCACCGGCGATGACTGGGACCGCGGTGACCGCGTAACCGGGACCGAGGGAACCTCGACCATCGGCCGCAACCCGACCCTACGCAGTGCGCCAGGTGTTGCGATGGCAGCCGCCATGGCGACGCAGAAACGTAACGAAGAACTGCCAGTACCGAACAGTAAAGTAACGGGTGGAAGTGGTAACACCGATAAGGGCTCGTTGATCACTTATTCGGGCGGCGCACGCGGTTAATCAGGGGGTATTCACGTAAGTACTTACGTGGATCAACTGAGATGATGAACTCGCGTAACAGAAAGCGTCGAGTCTCAGCCAGGGCAACGGCTCCGCTGGGAAGGCCCGGTGCAGTAAAAACAGGTGTGACACCTGTACGGGGTACCGGGCAGACGGTTAGACGGTCAGCGATGACCGCATCACATCCACTGACGGATGTGCGTGAAAACAACAGGCTGTTCGAATATGAGAACAGTGTTAAGGAAGCATTTGACGGTATCGTGCCTGCGCTAAAAAAGATCTCGGCGCTGCAACATGAGGCAGATTTCGTCAATTTGGCACAGCGTATCGCTGGATCGCAACTGGGGTTCGAGTTGCCAACGATACTGCTGGAAGATGCCTGGGTCGATCAACTCGACATGCGTAGTTTGTTCGCATGGTCGTTGTTCGAAACATACCGTCGTTTTAGCGATGACGTGTTTACCAGGGATCCGTTAGGGAATAACGATGAGGAAGCCTTTCAGGTGATGCTTGAAGACTGTGGTTTCCACCTGATGGATGTATCGCCATGCGCCGATGGTCGCCTGGCTCACGTTATCAGGTATGTATTGAGGTTGCCTTCGAAGGCAGTTCGTCGCAGGTCTTACGCAGGTGCGATGTTCGATATCGACGACAGCCTCAACAAGTGGACACGGACCGAACTGGTACGTTTCCGCGAAGGTGTACCGAACACCGCTGATACGCCGACGCGTTATCTGAAAGCGGTTGTGTATCACCACAGCTCGGTGGATCCCGATCACCAGGGTTGTGCAGCACACGGTTCGGACACGGTAAAGGCGGCAGCCGGCGGCCTGTCGAAACTGAAAGGTTTCCAGCAGGCGGTGCAGAACACACATTGTTGTGGTGCATCAATCGACTGTTTGCTGATCGGGATGGATACAGACACAGATGCCATACGCATTCATATGCCGGACGCGAATGGCGAGATTGATCTGAAAAATTATATCGACAGCATGGAGGTTTTCGATGCGACCGCACAAATGAGTGCGAGTCAGGCAGAGCAATGGATAGCTGACCACGTTCGCCAGAAAGGCGGTGCGGCACTGGCAGATGGCATGGCACGATTCGTGGCTTACCTGCTGGAAAACAACCTGTCACAGGTCGAGTACGTACGGGCTTACCACGGTGGGCACTACAGCGATATTGGCCATGCCGAAAGATTTATCGGCGCAGGTATCGGGTTTGAAGAAGTACAGCTTCGTAACCTGACGTTCTTCTCCTACCTCAACACGGTTGAGGAGGCGGCCGGTGACCTGGATGTGGGTATCAGCATCTTGAGCGGGCTGAATGTATCGCATGGATTGCCGGTACCTGTTGTGGTCAGGTTTGATTACCACGGCAACGTGCCAGGTGCGCGTGAACGTGCAGAAGAAGATTGCAAGCGGGTGTCGGAAGCTTTCCACAGCCGTTACAGAGACCTTAGTGAAAAAGGTCTGCTGCACACCCTGCAAGTGGTGCGAGACATCAATGCTGCAGGACAAATTGAGATACTTGAGTGTTCGGTGAAAACCGATGCTGCTGGAGGACACTGATGAAGATTTGCCAGGTTGTGAAACCACTGGTTTCGACCAACCGTATACCAGGAATGGAGCACAGGCACCTGCAGGTTGTGCAGGACGGTAGTGCACAGCTGGTGGCAGTTGATCCGGTCGGAACACGACCCGGTGACTGGGTGATCTGTGTCGGCAGTTCCGCAGCGCGTGAAGCAGCTGGTAGTAAAGAATATCCGAGTGATTTCACGATCGTAGGCATTATCGATCACTGGGATCCGGATGAGAACGCTTCGGCGTAAGACGCGAAATGGAAATCATGCAGGTAATGGGGCCGCTGGTTTGTACACGTCGTGTCGATGGTTTACGTGACATCAGTTTGCGTGTACTGAAAGACAGGTACGGCAAGCCGAATGTGGCAGTCGACCCGATCGGTGTCCGTCCAGGTAACTGGGTGTATACCTCGAGCGGCTCGGCAGCAAGGTATGCCGCGGGGGATTTCAGGATCCATACGGACCTGACCGTCGCTGGACTTATAGATTTTTGGGAGCCTGACTCAGGTCAGTAACCCGAGAAAACTGCAGAATATTTCTGCAACAAGTTTTAGTAAATAACCAAGTCAACAACTTAATATTTTAGGAGACTATAAAATGGCTAATGACAACTACGGCATTGCACTCGGTATGATCGAGACACGCGGTCTGGTTCCGGCAATTGAAGCAGCTGATGCTATGACTAAGGCAGCAGAAGTTCGCCTGATCGGTCGTGAATTCGTCGGTGGCGGTTACGTGACTGTTCTGGTTCGCGGTGAAACAGGTGCGGTTAACGCAGCTGTTCGCGCTGGCGCAGATGCTTGCGAACGCGTTGGTGACGGTCTGGTCGCTGCACATATCATTGCACGTCCACACAAAGAAGTTGAGCCTGTTCTGCCAGAAGGCGGCAGCTCATCAAATGCAAAAGCTGCATAAAGCTAAACCCCTTACATAACTGATTTAACAGGAGAACAGACCATGGCCAACGATAAACACGGCATAGCCCTTGGCATGATTGAGACACGTGGACTGGTACCAGCCATCGAGGCGGCAGACGCCATGACCAAAGCAGCCGAAGTAAGCCTGATCGGGCGTGAGTTCGTGGGCGGCGGTTACGTCACCGTCCTCGTTCGTGGTGAAACCGGTGCGGTCAATGCAGCCGTGCGTGCAGGCGCTGATGCCTGTGAACGTGTTGGTGATGGACTGGTCGCAGCACACATCATTGCCCGTCCGCATAGCGAGGTTGAACCCATCCTCAGCAATGCCAGTGGCAACGGTCCGCTGCGCAGTTGAATGACTGGTTGCTAAAAGACTGACTGATCCGCCGACATGCTAACTGCTCAAGCTGATCAAACGGTACTGGGTTACCTCGGTCGTGCCCTAAGCCTCGAACTGTCGGCGGTCCAGCTGTACAGTACGCAGGCTCGGCTTACAGAAAGCTGGGGCCTGGCTGAGGTAGCCGCCAAGTTCAGTGCCGAAGCCAGCGAAGAGCTGGGGCACGCCGATCGGATCATCAGTCGCATGCTTGCTCTGGGCGTAGCGCCGAACGCATCACAATTGCGTCCGGTACGTCTGGGTAGTAATCTGCAACAGCTGCTTCAACATGACTACGCATTCGAGAAGGAACTGGTAGGCCTGTACGAAGCCGCAACCAGGTACTGTGCCCGAACAGGTGACCATGACGGACGCGTGTTTTTCGAAGCCCTGCTGGGCGAGGAACAGGCGCACGCGAAGGGCCTGGAGAAGTGGTTGCAGCAATTACAGCAGACCTGAGCGAACATACCAATCAGAAACGTTACATAACGTGGAGTGTAAACGATGAGCGGACAATGGCAGGAACGAAACCGACCAATACGCCTCGAACGTCGATACGAGTTTCAGGATTACAATACCCTGCGTGATTTCCTTGAACGTGCTGCGGATCTGTCAGAACGCGAAGGACTTTTCCCTGATATGGGATTCGGTCGTAACTACGTGAATATCACGATTCACGCCGATGAAGGTGAAGAAACGCTGGGTGATGAAAAGCACAGCTTCGCACAGCGGCTCGACAAGCTGGCCGACGAAGACACACACTGAGCATCATAGACGATGCCGGTTATTGCCGTTGTCGGCAACAAGGGTGGCGCAGGCAAAACCACTTTATCGGTTAACCTTGCTTCGGCACTGGCGCGGCATACCCGTGTCGCTGTAGTTGATGCAGACCCGCAGGGTTCGGCCTTGCAATGGCGCGCTTTTGCCGAGCACGACAGTGCAATACCTGTTTATGAAGCGGGTGATCAACTCGGCCAACAGGCGCGTGATTTGTTGAACGAATATGAGCACGTGGTGTTTGATTGTCCGCCCTCGGTGCATGCGCCGCAGACGACAACAGTGCTGGGTTTCTGCGAGCTGGCATTGATACCGGTACAGCCTTCACCGGTAGATCTATGGGCCACGGTGCATATTGAAAATGCAGTCGACCAGGCACTGAAAACCAATCCAGGTTTGCGGGCGTTGCTGGTTCTTAATCAACTGGAAACACGAACTACCCTGTCTCGACTGGCGCGTGAAGCCTTATCGGAGATAGGTCTTCCCATCGCCAATACCGCACTGCGACGGCGCGCTATCTATCGTAACAGTGCGCTTGAAGGCAAGAGTGTATTTGAGATGGGCCGACGTGGCGCAGACGCTGCTGCCGAACTCGAACAACTGATCCAGGAGATGCTGGCAGAATGACAACTAACGATAAAACCAGGCAGAAATTAGTGAGCTCTATGCGCAAGACCAAGATCACTGCAACTAACAAAACTACGGCCGCAGACCCCGGGGTTTCTAATACAGCTTCGGAAGTAAAACCGACGGCTAAAAAAGTTAATAAAGTCAATAAGAAAGCTGCAGCACCAGGCGCTGGTCAAGTATCAGTTGACCGCTATCAATCAGGTGGCCGTGTCTGGCCTGATTGACTCATCGAAATATATTGATTAACATCGATAAATAGTATTTTATATATCGATTGATATCAATGCCACAACCACGCCAGACTTGCTGGTGTTCATACTATATGAATGTGATGCAGGCGTGAAGGCGTGTGTATCATTGAGGGATTGTATTCATTATATACAACTGATTTCGCAGCACCATTACGTGAAGAAATTGTAGCGAATATTATGAGGTATGCGCATCAATGTATGCTGCAAACCCAGGCTGAAGATAATTGCCTAAACAGTTATCAGGAATATCTTAAGATGAAGGGTAAAATTGGTTCAGGCTATGTCTGCACACACTGACAACGGTTATACACCACCTTCATCGATGCCGGACCATCTGATACGGCATGCGACATTGCGTCAGTTACAGGTGTTTGAGGCGGTTTATAGACTGAAAAGTTTTACTCGCGCTGCCGAAGAACTGTTTCTTACCCAGCCCACAGTTTCAATGCAAATTCGAAAGCTGAATGGTGCTATAGGTGTACCCCTGTTTGAGCATGTTGGTCGCAACGTTGAACCGACCGAAGCAGGCGGTGAACTCTATGACGCTTGTAGAAGCATGTTTTCCATACTGACAAACCTGGAAATGAAAATAGCTGACATGCAAGGGTTAAAACGTGGCCGCTTGCGTATGGCCGTTATAACCAACGCAAAATATCTGGCCCCCGAAATGCTTGGCGAATTTAGTCGGTTGTATCCTGGCATAGACCTCGCATTAAAGGTTACCAACCGTGACAGTATCATTGCTCGCATGCAAGCCAACGAAGAAGACCTCTATATCATGGGGCAGCCACCTGAAGGTGAACTTGAAGTCGAGTCCCATCTCATTGCACCCAATCCGCTTGTAATGATGGCACCGCGTAATCATCCACTGGCTGGTAAGAAAAATATCAGTATGGAAGAGATCGCCAAAGAGCCTTTTATTATCCGCGAACCAGGATCAGGTATCCGTGATGCATGCTTTAAAGCGTTTGATGCCAAGGGATTACGCCCTAAAGTGAGAATGGAGCTCGGCAGTAATGAGGCGATCAAGCATGCCATAGTGGGTGGTTTGGGTTTGTCTGTTTTATCTCTTCACTCGCTATCTCTGGAAGGTATCGACGGTCCGATTGCTGTTCTTGATGTTGAAAACTTTCCCATACAGCGCAGCTGGTACATTGTTTTTCCTAAAGGAAAAGAATTGTCATTGGTCGCGCAAACATTTCTTGAGTTTGCGGTCGCGTATGAGCCAAAGATTCGTGAACGCATGCAAACCATGTGGCCTGCATTAAAGCAACTCCTTGAAAAACCGACAACGCCCGCGGCTAAAAAGAAAATAGCCAAAAAGAAAATAGCCAAAAAGAAATAACTGACCTTGTCGGCAAAATGATCATATCGTATTCAATAAGCATGGCAAGTTTCGTCCTATTGTTATTAGTCTATGGAACCTATAGGCGTATCAATAATGCGTTCTCAACCGAAATTTCATTTCATTGTTCTTTGCTGATGGCTTCTATCGATAAATACAATAAGTAATTTAGCCCGGCCACGGCCATAATAAATACCAATCAATATTCTAAATATCCTCACATCGACATGATACAAAATTTGGGCCAATACAATGCGTAAGTTATTCAATGAAATACATTTACGCAATCTGCGCGGAGACATTTTTGGCGGGGTGACAGCAGCCGTCATCGCTTTACCTATGGCGCTTGCTTTTGGTGTTGCTTCAGGCGCCGGTGCTGAGGCTGGGTTATATGGCGCTATCCTGGTTGGTTTATTTGCGGCACTATTTGGTGGTTCGTCAACATTAATATCTGAACCGACGGGGCCAATGACAGTCGTGTTCACGGCGGTTATAGCAAAGCTTATGGCCTCAGATCCTGTCAATGGCATGGCGATGGCATTCACCGTTGTAATACTGGCTGGATTATTTCAAATCATGTTTGGCGTAATGCGCCTGGGTAAATATGTCACGCTAATGCCGTATACCGTCATATCCGGTTTTATGACAGGCATAGGCATCATACTTATCATTTTGCAATTTGGTCCATTACTGGGGCAGGCTTCACCAGCCGGTGGTGTCATTTCAATTTTGAAAAACATTCCTGAATTAATTGCTGGTATCCAGATTCAGGAGACGATGCTGGGCGTATTAACGGTGGCAATCCTGTTTTTTATGCCTGCCAAATTCAAACGTTATATACCGCCGCAGTTGCTGGCATTGGTTGTCGGAACCCTGGTGTCAATCATCTTGCTAAGCAATGCCGACATCCGTCGCATTGGCGAAATACCTACCGGCTTACCAGAATTTAATGTTCCCATTTTCAGTATTGATCAGTGGCAAATGATGCTGGTAAATGCCCTTGTATTGGGTCTGTTAGGTTGTATTGACGCATTGCTAACAGCGGTGATTGCTGACAGCCTTACACGTACACAGCATGATTCGGATAAGGAGCTGGTAGGTCAAGGTATTGGTAATGTCATGTCAGGTTTGTTTGGTGGATTGCCTGGTGCTGGCGCCACCATGGGTACCGTGGTCAGCATTCAAGCCGGGGCGCAAACCCCAATAGCCGGATTGGTCAGGGTGGCCATCCTGATTACTGTCGTGCTATGGGCTGCAGACTTAACTTCAGTTATTCCACTGGCGGTCCTGGCAGGCATTGCCTTTAAAGTTGGTATCAACATTATCGATTGGGGATTTATAAAACGTGCCCACCTGATCTCTGGAAAAGGTGCGTTAATAACTTATGGCGTGATCACGCTTACTGTGTTTGTTGATTTGATTGCAGCAGTCGGCATTGGTTTGTTTGTTGCTAATGTGATGACAATAACCAGATTGTCGAAATTACAAACGGATGATGTTACTGCGGTTACAGATCCTGATGATACCGATCTGGAACTTTCCGAACATGAAAAACAGTTATTACATTCTGCCGATGACAACATCATGCTGCTGCATCTGAAGGGCAACATGATTTTTGGTGCATCGCGGGCAATTACTCACAAGAAATCACAGACCGAGGACTGTAATGCTCTCGTTGTGGATATAACGGAAGTTATTCATCTGGGTGTTTCGGTTGCATTAGCCCTTGAGGAGGTCATGCTTGATATGGTTCGGGCTGATAGAGAAGTTTACATCGTGGCCACGGAAGGGCAGCCTTTACAGCGCCTTATAACAATGGGTTTACTAAAAAAATTACCTAAAGAACATGTTGTC
>CAWKAL010000040.1:0-7514 GCA_963847575.1 uncultured Gammaproteobacteria bacterium | reverse complement strand
ACGGCCACTGGCGCCCGCTGGAATCGGCCGTCACCGATGCGAAAGCAGTCAAGGACCTGTTGCAGAACAACTATGGCTTTGAAGATGTCGAACTCATCGAAAACGCCACGCGTCGCGATGTGCTGCTGGCGCTGGATGCACTCTCGAAACGCTCGATGTCCAATGACAATGTGCTGGTGTATTACGCCGGCCACGGTTTCATGGATGAAGAAACCCAGAAAGGTTTCTGGATACCGGTGGACGCCGAAGGCACCGACCAGTCAACCTTTTTGCGCAACTCGACGATACGCGATGAACTCACAACGATTGCCGCGCGGGTTAAACACACCCTGCTGGTATCAGACTCGTGCTTCAGCGGATCGTTGCTGCGCAGCACCACGCGTGGCATGACGCAGGTGACTGATAGTGAAAGCTATTATAAAAAAGTCGCCGAGAAAAAGAGCGTGCAAATCATGACCGCCGGCGGTGTCGAGTATGTCGATGACAACTACAAAACCTCGGGGCATTCACCGTTTACCTACTTCCTGCTGAGCGAACTCAAAAACAACGACAAGCCCATGCTGACCGTGAGCGAACTTTCGAACAGCGTAAAAAAAGCCGTCGCCAACAATGTCGACCAGGTGCCTGAAAATGGTGTGCTGCTCGGGGCCGGCGACGAACTCGGTGAATTTATATTTATCAAGCTTGATGTAGAAGTCGAAGGCGTGCCCGCTGACCGGGTGAAGGTCAAGGTAAACGTTAAACAGGCTGAGCCGTCGAAAAACAAACCGGCTCGCAGCGACGACATCAAGCACGACACAATCCCGATACCGACACTGTAATGCAGGATCAGAAACAGGACACGATCATGAAATCAAAATACACACTCGCACTTCTCGGTTCCGCACTGCTATTACACGGCGCCAGCGCCATGGCGGAAGAAAAAATCACCCTCGGTGCCAAGCTGCTCGGCGCCAGCTGGCAGGGTGATAATGGTGGCGTGGGCAATACCTTTGACAGCACCGAGGGCGGCCAGCTCGGTTTTAATATCGCCTACCAGCTTGACCGGTTCTATACCGGTCTCAGCCTGCAGACCGGTAAATACAAGTTTAATAATGGCTCACCCGACCAGTTCACCACCACCGGGCGCGTCGCCGCGATTAACACCACGATTCGGCAGAACGATTTTGATTTACTGGTGGGCTATTATTTCTGGCCGCAGGTATCACTGTTTCTCGACATCAAGGCCGTCGGTAATGTCTGGCAGACCAATAATTATGAACAGGCTTTTTCAGGCCTGGGCCTGGGTGTATCGGCGTATAACCCGATCAACCAGGACTGGACACTGTTTGGTTCTTTCGGCTTTATCCCCAACGGCGAAATCAAGGACAACAACAAGGACAAGGTCGGCGATGGTAACAGCCATGCACTGGAACTCGGCGCAGTACTCGCGCTGGATGGCGCCAATCATCTGAACATGGGCATCAAGCTGCGCAAATACCAGTTTGAACATATCAACGGTTCTACCCAGGACTATACCGTCAATGCCCTGTTCGTCGGTTTTACCCATGCGTTTGCGCTTGATTAAGCGTCCGACCTGTTGTGATTAACATGCCAGGTGAAATCGCGACCAGAACTGGAGCACAACTGGCACTCGCATTGTGCATCTGCCTCGCAAGCCTGTTTGTCCAGGCCGCCGACCGGCTGAGCCCCATCGGTGTTGAGATCACTACGCACCTGGGTGACCAGCAGACTTTTCGGGAAAATGACCTGGTGTCATTTCTGCTGACGCTGGAATACGATGCTTATGTCACTGCGATATATGTCGATGCAGAAAACAGGCTGGTCCAGTTGATTCCCAATAAAAACCAGCCGGATAATTTTTTCGAGGCCAGCTTGTTCATACCGATACCGTCGCAGGATGCGGGTTATACATTCAGAGTGCAGCCACCGTTTGGTACTGAGACCTTGTGGGTGTTTGCCAGCGATAGTGTCACTACGAAGCTTGATGGTAAACAACTTGATAATGGGCTGGTGTTGCTTGCCGGTGGTATTGATGGCATACGGAACAAGATAAAATCTACATCGAAGAAACAGTTTGGCGAAGCTAAGGTGAGTATTAAGACCAGTGCGAGGTAAACGCAGAAAAAAAACTTCAAACCACTACAGCACCTATCCTTCAGATTCGTCATCCCAGAATGCTTGTGTCTGGACTAAATTCACCGGGAGCGAATTTGAACGCGTTTGATGCGGCCCGAAGGGGAAAATACATGGATGTATTTTATAGTCCAGTGTCTTGCTTTAACTTCAGTGGTAGAGGGTAGTCGCACCCACGGGCGAGCCACTTTTTCTCTGCAGCAGCAAAAAGTAACCACTAATTTCGTCTGGAGCGAAATTGAACGCGTTTTGTGCGGCCCGAAGGGCAAAATACATGGATGTATTTTGTAACAAGTGCCACCCAAAAAGCTTGTCCATGAATCATGAGGAATGGGGCTCCATCCTTAGGTCCGTAAACGGTGCATCCATGCACCACGGCTCGGCAAGCTGTAAGGGAGATTAAAAACACATATTTTTTAGTAACAACGCACAATAAGAAATAATAATTCGTGAATCATTGCGAGTGCTTATTCAATAACCATATTACGCAATTGACCATAATTAAATCACTCCGTCACCTTTTATTGTCATTGGTGTTACTCGTTAGTTGCGCTCATGTGTTGGAACAACAAGGATCATGCATTTTGATCCATGAAGAACTCCTTCACTAACGCTACCAACAAGTAGTTGATATAGAGCGCTTCGCCCATGAGAACCTACAACAATCATATCTACATTGAGCTTCGATGCCTCCTTAAGAATGGTTTCAGCCGTTGAACCTTGCATAAGAAGTGCGGTAGCATCTATGTCCGCCTTGCGCATTCGATCTGCAATTTTTTGAATCTGGCAGTGCTCATCGTGAAATTCCTTCGATAGTGAATCTCGAACCGATTGTGGCCCTGCTTCATAACCAATGAATTCTGGCTCAGGCTCTGCGACATGCAGGAGCCACAACTTTGCTGAAAGTGCTTTAGCTATCTCCTCGGCTTTTTTCACAACTTTTTCTGTAGATCCAGAAAGATCAACACCCACCAGAATTTTCATATCTTCTCTCCATAAATTACGCAGCCTTTCAAGGGGCGTCAGACGTCATTAGTGAGTACTTTAAAGCCCAGTGACTCACTAATGCCCTGCCTGTAAGGCGTAGCCTGTAAACCAAACGCAGATTCAATCTTGCTGCTGTCGAAGCGATAGTCATACTCGAACTGGTACATCATTTCCTCATTTTCACGCAACACTGGCATGAAAATGCCCATGAGCTTCAGCATCCAGCCGGGTGCGACCTGCAGCTTGTAGGGCTGCCCTGCCAGTTCGCATGCCAGGCGTACGAAATCCGCGCCTGTAAGTGGTTCTTTGGTGGTGGGCAGGTGCCAGGTCTGGCCGTAGGCTTCCAGTGATCGTCCCAGCACGGCGACTGCATGACCGGCGTCTGGTGTAAACGTAAAGGTGTGCACGGTATTCGGGTTGCCGATCCACTGCGGCGCCTTTCCCGCTTTAAGGCGCTCAAACACAGTTACATGTGGAAAACTTTGTGTTGCACCGGGGCCGTAGAAATCAGCCGAACGCGCGATCATCGCCTGCAGATTACCAGCAAGCATTTCATCGAGCAACAGGCTTGCAATCAGTGCCCTGACCTCGCCTTTCTTGCTGACTGGGTTGAACGGCGCATCCTCGGTCATCGTGCCTTCCACCCGGCCATAGGCATAAACATTGTCGAAAAACACAAGGCGTGCACCGTGTTTCTTGCAGGCATCAATCACATTGCGCATCACGCGCGGCCATTGCGCCTGCCAGACAGCGGTGTCGTATTTCAAACCCGCCACCAGGTAGACCACTTTGCTACCGGCCACTGCATTGGCGGTCGCCTGGGCATCCAGCAGATCAGCAACGAATGTCTCGTCGCTCGGGTTGACCTTGCGGGGATTGCGGCTCACCTGCCGGATGTCTAACGTATATGCGGACAGCGAACGCGAAAGCTCGCGGGCAATTGTGCCATTGGCGCCTAGTATTGTATGCATGGCTACTTCTCGTTTCAGGATTACATAAAAGGTAATGGAGTTATTATTCTTTAACCATTTGTCGCAATTGATAATTATTTAATCGCTACGTCCCTTTTATGCTTTTTTTAGCATTGCATTCCAATGTTTAGCTTTCACCAAATATATCATCCGTTAATAAAAGGCCCACATAAGGCGCATACGTTAAGACAGAGCCTTGAGCAATACCAAGCCCGGCAAAGGTTTCTGTCATGGCTTCTAAAAGCACCTTATTGTCCGGGTCATTTTTCAATGCTTCTAATGCAGAGATTAAAGGATCGATAGCGGGATCGTTGACGAATTTTTTTAATAATTCAATTGATTCATCAATTCTCACGACATCTACATTTTGAGGAAGATCAAACATATTCTTTTCAGCCTTTTTAAATACTATAGAAGGGTTTTGATACCTTCAATTATTGTAATCGTCTTTTCAGCAGACGCAGCAGCGGTTCGACAGTGCGTTGATACCAGCCTGCGGGTTTTGCGGTTTTCACAGCACTCCAGGCAAGGCGCTCTCTGCGATCAGACATCCAGTCCTGCTTGTAAGCATCGTTACCCGTGAGAAAGTCGACCTCGTCAACCTTGTCGATATCGATCACGTATTCCATCAGGTAACTCGTCAGGATTGAGCCCGGTGAATACTGCTTCCACGCCTGAACATACGAAAGTCTAAATATACTCGCTTTGCCGTGGTGTACAAACCATAGCTGTGCAGCAGCGGGCTGCCCCCTGATGTAAAGCACTGCAAGTCGGGTCCATCCCGTCTTCGAGAAGCTCGCCACCAGGGCATCCACCAGGCCAGTATACTGTTCATTTGCCTTCCAGCTGGCATGGTAAACCGCATGATAATCGGACATGTTTTGCGGTACTTCTTCGCCAGTAAAAAGGCGAATTTCGTAACCGTGCTCACGTTCAAGCTTACGCTTTTTACGCGCAATCGTATTACGCAGTCTGGCAGGTCGCGCCGCCATATAGTCCGCATAGGACTGCCCCTGCACGCGCAAAAACCAGTTATAAAACCGAAAAGCACGATCACAGCTATACCCGGCCGCTTCCATCGCGCCTTGCAAACCCGCTAGCTTGATATCATTGTCGGCAACCGGCTCCAGTAGCAATGCATTGAGCGGCAACTGCCTCAAACCCTCAACCAGGCAGGCGAGCACCCGCTGCTGATCATCATCAGCAAGCAGCAGACTGTAAAGCGAGGTATATCGATGCTTGAGAGCGTAACCGGTATTGCCGGCACTCTTCAGCAGCGGCAGGATGGCCAACACGTTGCTTTCAGCCACCACGCAGGCCAGGGCCATAGATTCATCATCAAGTGCAGCGCTCAAACACTCAAACCACGCGCGCGAGAAAAAGAGACTGTCTCTTTCGGCCTGCTCAAACAGTGCATTAGCACTCTCCGGCAGCTGGTCCCAGTCGGTGTAACATACAAACTTCATCGACAATCTCTATGTAGAACTCGGAATCATATCCTGCATATTCTGGATCAGAGAACAATTGCTTCTAATATGAGAGTTATTTGTTTTCTGACACCATTTATTATTGAAGCTGCAAGACAGCTGCGCAATACCTGACTCCATTCCATTTGATCTACTTATCTCATTAGCCCTTAGAATGATGTTTCCAAGGGTGAAAAGCTGCGTTTAAGAGCAACACAAGGCGGTTTTCAATTGTATTATAAAGCCATTTCAATGAGTTGTATTGGTCCGATCCCGGAATTCAGTCCACAGGAACCTTGTGATTTTAGTGTGTTAATACATGGTAGCTATGAAACAAGGAAAGCAGTACTGTATAATATGCAGTATTGCATTAACGTTTTTGCCTGGTGGGTTAGTTACCTGTTTCCCGTCATTTGATGCAGATATTTCATTTTTAATCCCATTTGCAGCCGGTAATTTTATTTATATTGGTGCCACAGGCCTGTGTCCCTGAATTAAACAAACATAATGATAGTAAGGTTAACCTTGTTAACTTTGCAGCATTCATTTTTGGCTTAGCATTAATGCTATCTATAAAGGTGTTTTCAGGTTCGTAAACAAGAAAGAGGCCCAATTGAACGAGTGGCTATCAAACGACTCTATAAATAATGTGAGTGACCAGGATAAAAGCCTGGTGAAACTCAGCGTCAACTCGAAGAAACAACTAGTGAGTCTTAATATTTTCCAGGTTCAAGGTGTATTGGTATGTCAGAAAGCAACGACAAGTCAGCAGCAGCTTCTGGTGCCGACATTGCTCAAACTCTGGGCATTGATCACACAAAGAATAAAGGCAGGCATTTTTTAAAACCAGTTAGTATCGTGGCCGTTATTATCGTGCTCGTTTTTGCCGGGCTACAATTATTTGGTAATGGTAAATCGCAGACTGTTCGTTACAGCACCGCCGAAGTCACTCGTGGCAAGCTGACGGTTATCGTCACGGCTACTGGGACACTGCAGCCGGTCAACCAGGTCGATGTCGGTTCGGAAATTTCCGGCACCATTAAAACCGTGCTGGTGGACTATAACGGTCGCGTCAAGCAAGGCCAGGTGCTTGCCACCCTGGATACCGACCAATTGCAGGCGAAAGTCAACCAGGCCAGGGCATCTCTTGCACTGGCGAATGCACAGGTCAAACAGTCCGAAGCCACTGTTATCGAAACCAGAAACAGTTTGAAACGTGCTAACAGGCTGGTAAAAACCGGCGCCGGTTCGCAGGAAGAATCCGATGTAGCGAAGGCTTCATATGATCGGGCCGTAGCTAATCTGGCAGGTGCCAGGGCCCAGGTATCACTGGCACAGGCCTCTCTCGATGCGGAAAACACCACATTGGCAAAAGCTACCCTGCTGTCACCGATCAACGGCATTGTTCTCAAGCGCGATGTCGAACCTGGACAAACCGTGGCAGCTTCTTTTCAGACACCGGTATTGTTTACTCTGGCCGAAAATCTGACCCAGATGGAATTGCATGTAGACGTGGATGAAGCGGATGTCGGTCAGGTCCAGGAAGGACAGGATGCCGAATTTACGGTAGATGCCTACGCCAGCAAAAATTTCCCCGCGAAGATTATTGAAGTCCATTTTGCATCACAAACCGTTGACGGTGTAGTGACCTATGAAACGGTACTAAGTGTCGACAATTCAGATTTACTACTGCGTCCGGGCATGACCGCCACGGCAGATATTATGGTCAAGCAGGTCGAAGACGCTTTGTTAATACCCAATGCAGCGTTGCGCTTCAGCCCGCCAGTACAAGAAGAAAAGATTGAATCCGGTGGCGGCAGTCTGATTAGTAAGCTCATGCCACGCCCGCCTCGATCACCGTCAAAGCAGAACGACAAGACAAAGGTGGATAAAAAAGCGCAACAGGTCTGGGTGTTTCGCGATGGCCAGGCCGTGGCCATTGCAGTCGCCACCG
>CAWKAL010000039.1:0-4499 GCA_963847575.1 uncultured Gammaproteobacteria bacterium | reverse complement strand
GGGAACCTGGCTCGACGACTGCTCGCCCGATTTCGTCGCGCGCTTCCGGAGCGCCGACCTGGTGATCGCCAAGGGCCAGGGCAATGATCGAAACCCTGAGCGACGAGCCTCGGCGGGATCTTCTTCCTCTTTCTGGTCAAGTGCGCCGTCGTCGTCCGAAATGCCTGCGTACCCATTGGCACCTACGATGCTGAAGCGAATCGCGACCGGTGTTCGTCCGGGAAGGAGTAGTCGCCGGTGAAGGTCACCCTGATCGAGAACAGCCGAGCCAGGACCGCCCGGATCTCGAAGCCAAGATTCGGCTTTTCGCTCCACGCTGAGCTCCAGGGCTCGAGGATCCTGTTCGATACCGGAGCAATGGTCTATGTACTTCGTTCAGTTTGGTCTTACTCTTCGTAGAGCCGCACGAAAACTTCTTTGACTGCGTGCGACAGGCCTTCGTCCATGGTGAAACGTTCGTGCTGCCAGTCGAGTGATGAACCCAGGCGGCGCAACTGGCGGGTGATATTGCCGCCGGATTCTTCGCGCCATTGCCAGATGCGTTCGATGAATGCATCGCGGCCAAGATCGTGACGGGTTTTGCCTTCGGCTTCGAGCTGGCGTTCGACCACCATCTGGGTGGCGATACCGGCGTGATCGGTACCCGGCTGCCACAGCGTGTTATCACCTTTCATGCGGTGGTAGCGCACCAGGGTATCCATCACCGTGTTGTTGAAACCGTGGCCCATGTGCAGGTTGCCGGTGACATTGGGTGGTGGAATCATGATGCTGAATCCCGCACTGCCTGGGAGATGGTGCGGCGTGAAATAGCCCCTGTCTTCCCAGCTCTGGTACCAGGTTTGTTCGATGGCGTGCGGGTTGTAAGTTGTATCCATGATGAGGTCTTGGGCCGTTTGCGGCTGAATGCTCGAAAGCGGCGAATTATACCGCAAGCCGGCGCTGGCGGCTGTGACTGTATGGAGATAGTGAAGCGGGCAGGCCGGGACTGCGCTGCCGCCGGGAATTATTTCTCGGGGAAGATTTCGTCCAGCACTTCGCGCAGGCGCATACGAATTTTCCACTCGATTTCGGGCATGAGCTTTTTGGTGATGTCATCGACCAGTGCACCGACATTGATGTCGGCGTCAATCGTGACAGTCGACTCTGTGCCGGGCGAGACAGGTTCCGGTTTGTCAGGCGCTGTTACGGCAGCGGCTACTTCGGTGGTTGAAGCGGGCGCGGGCCTGGCGGCAGCTTGCACAGGTGGGACATCAGCTGCGCGCGGTTTAGCGCTGTCAGTCAGTTCGATGTCGTGTGCGTCATCTTCAATGCTGGCGTGCAGCGCGGCATCATTCTGTGGAAAACTTTCTGCGACGATCAGGTCGGCGAGGTCGTCGTGGTTATCATTAAAATTCTCATCGTCGAGTGCGTTCTCTGCCGGCATGTTATCCACCTCGCTGGCTACCTGGAAATTCTCGGGAGTTTCTTCGAGCGCGCTGATGTCAGTTGCGAGCATGTCATCGTCATGGCTGCCGGCTGCTTCGACAGAAATCTCGACTGTTTCTTCGGCTGAATTAATCGTCGGCTCGACAACAGGTGTGACAGTAGCTGGCGTGTCAGTATCAGGCGTGTCAGTTTCATCGATGATGGTTTCAGGCTGCAATATGATTTCATCGTCTGCCGGTTCGAGCAGGACGTCATCCAGTTCAGTCGCTTCAGCCGGGCTGCTGGTGCCGGCATAGAGCTTGTCGAATTCGCTATCGAAAGTGTCGTCGAGTTCGGTGGCTGAATCGGTAAACAGTTCAATGGCATCATCCTCGCCATCGTCCATGCTGTCGTCGAAAGAACTCAGGTCGCCGATCGTGGCCTTGTCGAGATCGCCGGGCTTGATGACATCATCAAGTGTGGGAATGATTTTATCGTCGTAATTCTTCATGCCTGCACCGCTGGATTGCAGGCCTTGCCTGCTGTCGATGGAGCCCGGGTGAGCCGGGACTTCCTTAATTTATTGTATGGTGCTGAAGAGTATAGTTGTTTTTATCGTAATAGGCGTAACGTGCGCGTCCGCGTTGTTTGAGCTCGGCATTGTCATTCAGAATTTCGGCGATGCGCGAACACTGCCCGGCCTGTTCGGGTACATCGGGGGCGAGGTTAATTAATAAATCAAACGCGGCCGGCGGAGGCTGCATGCCGATAATGACCGGGCTGTGTTGCGCCTGGTCATCATTCACGCTGGCGTGGGGCAGAAAACCGCCTTCGTTGAAACTCCACAACAAATCATCGAGCTGGCGGGTTTCATTTTCATCAGTCGTGCGTATCCATACGCGATGGCCCAGTTTCCAGGCTTTTTCAGTCAGCCGGCAACAGAACAGCTGAAGCTGTTTAGGGCTGTCGCCTGCGAGCAGGTAAAAATCAACCCGTGGCGTGATGCTCATTGCGGATTCATAATGACAACTGGAATTAACGCCGGGCGCAGGTGTTTAATTGCTACTGCCAAGACGGTCGAATATATATTGTGTGAGCAGGCTCACCGGTCTGCCGGTCGCGCCCTTGCTGGTGCCGCTCAACCAGGCCACGCCGGCGATATCAAGATGCGCCCAGTGATATTTTTTAGCGTAGCGTGAGAGAAAACAGGCGGCGGTAATCGTGCCGGCACCCTTGCCGCCGATGTTGGCCATGTCGGCAAAGTTGCTGTCGAGCTGTTCCTGGTAGTCATCCCACAGCGGCAGTTCCCAGCAGCGGTCGCCACTGGTTTCGCCGGCGTTGAGCAAATCATTGATCAGCGGTTTGTGATTGCCGAGCAGGCCGGCGGCGTGTGCGCCCAGCGCAACCACGCAGGCGCCGGTGAGGGTGGCGATGTCCACCACCACGTCGGGTTCGAATTTTTCGGCATAGGTGAGGGCGTCACATAATATGAGTCGGCCCTCGGCATCGGTATTGAGAATTTCAATCGTCTGTCCCGACATGCTGGTGACAATATCGCCCGGCTTGATGGCGAGGCCGTCGGGCATGTTTTCCACCGTGGGGATAATGCCGATGACATTGGCGGCGAGCTGTAATTCGGCACAGGCGGTGAGGGTGCCGAGCACACTGGCAGCGCCGCACATATCGAATTTCATTTCGTCCATGGCGGCGCCGGGTTTCAGGCTGATGCCGCCGGAATCGAAGGTGACGCCCTTGCCGACCAGCACGATCGGCGCCTGGTCTTTTTTGCCCGCGCGGTAATCAATAATCACCAGCTTGGCCGGTTGACGGCTGCCGCGCGCGACCGCTAATAAAGAGTCCATGCCGAGTTTCGCCATGTCTTTTTCTTCCAGCACCCGGGTGGTCACATTCGGGTGCTGCTTTTCGAGGTCGATCGCCTGCTGTGCCAGGTAGCTCGGGGTGCAGATATTGCCCGGCAGGTTGCCGAGGTCTTTCGCCAGCTTGATACCGCTGGACACCGCCATGCCGTTACGCACCGCGATTTCGCCATCCGTCAGCTGGCCGCGGCCCGAGACACTGAAGACAATCTTGCGCAGCGGGCGGCGCGGCGGCTTTTTGTCTGATTTGAGCAGGTTGAAGCGGTACAGGGCCTCGTCCACGGCTTCGATCGACTGGCGGATTTTCCAGGTAATGTCGCGCTTTTTGACCTGGACCTCGGTCAGGTAGGACGCCGCCTCGGTGGTGCCGCCGGCGTTCAGCGTGGTGGCCATGACATTGTTGATCTTGCGGAAGGCGCTGGTGCCGACCTCTTTTTCCTTGCCGCAGCCGATCAGCAGGATCCGGTCGCACAGGGTATTCTCTATATTATGGAGTAACAGGGTCTGGCCGAGCTCGCCCTCAATTTCGCCCCGGCGCACCAGGTTGGAAATATGGCCACCGCTGGCTTCATCCAGCAGGGCAGCCGATGGCGAAAGCTTACGCGAGGCGAATACGGCGACGACGACACATCCGATGCGTTGTTTTTCGGGGCTGCCACTTTTGACGGTGTATTCCATGGGTTCTCCGGTTGTTGTGCGGGGCTAAAGGAGGTTGATTGTATGCAATTAATGCAATGTTCGAAAGTCAGTGTGATAATCCACAGCCATGAATATGCATTTACGCCTGATTGACACTTATATCGGCCGGGAAATCCTGCTCTCGTGGCTAATGGTGTTGCTGATACTGCTCGCGGTAGTGACCAGCACGGAGACCGTGCATTTGCTCTCGTGGGTCGCCAATGGCCGAATTTCCGGCCAGGCCGTGGTGCCGCTATTGCTTAATGGTATCTTGAATTTTTCGGTGATGCTGATTCCGCTGAGTTTGCTGCTGGGTATCCTGCTGGCCTATGGCCGCCTTTATAAAGACAGTGAAATGACCGCCTTCATGTCTGCCGGTCTGGGCCCGGTGGGCTGGTACCGGCCACTGCTGATGGTGGCAGTGCCGGTGACGCTGATATTACTGCTGATGATGCTGTTTATCTCACCGCTGGTCTCGCAGCAACGTGACACCATTATTAGTGCAGAAAAAAATCGTGCTGAGCACACCCGTTTAATGGC
>CAWKAL010000038.1:0-15404 GCA_963847575.1 uncultured Gammaproteobacteria bacterium | reverse complement strand
CGGGCAGGTTCAATGCCTCCAGGGAAGGTGATGCGATATTTTTTATTGAATCACAGAGCAGTGATCGCAGCCAGATGCAAAATGTTTTTCAGCGCTATTTCGAAAACGAAGTTGAGCACGTCGATATCGCGCCGAGTGCAGTCAACCAGGAGCGCGATGGCCGCAGTTATATGCTGATGCAAAATGGCCGTCATTATATCGGCACACCGGGTGATAACCGCTATCAGAAAATTGAATACGCTGAATACGGTGTGTTTCTACCGCAACAAAATAACAACGGTGAATCAGGCGAGATAGCGTCCTATTCGATTGAGCAGTTATGGGGATCACAGGACAGCCGCGCGCAGGCTGAATTGCAGTGGCGCATCACCGTGCCCATTGCCACGTTTATGATCTGTTTGCTGGCTTTGCCACTGAGCTATACCACGCCGCGCAGTGGCCGTTATGCAAAGCTGGCGCTGGCGATACTGATGTACCTGGTGTATTCCAATCTGCTCGGCGTCGGTAAAACCTGGCTGGCACAGGGCAGGGTGCCTGTGTGGGTCGGTACCTGGTGGGTGCACTTGATTGCACTTGCGGTGTTGCTACTGCTGTTCCGGCAGCGCGGTTATTTTTTCAGGCGGGCACGCTAGCATGGTGATTGATCGCTACATAACGTCTTCGGTGGTCAAAGGCGTGTTGATCGCATCGATGGTGATGGCGGCGCTGTTTGGTTTTATCAGTTTTGTCGGCGAGCTGGACCAGATAGGCACTGCAAAATACAACCTTGTGAAGGCGCTGTTCTACGTGGCGCTGACATTGCCGCAACAACTCTACGAACTTGCGCCCTCGATCATATTGCTCGGTGGACTGATATCACTCGGTGCAATGGCGGCAGGCTCTGAACTGGTGGTGATGCGCGCATCGGGCATAACCGCGATGCGCATTGTGCGTTCGGTGATGCAGACCGGTCTTATTCTTGCGATTTTCGTTGCGCTTGGTGGTGAGTACTTTGTGCCGGCGGCCTCAAGCAAGGGCAAATCTATTCGGGCGCATGCGCTTGATCAGCGATTGCTGGCCAGCGGTCAGCACGGTTTCTGGGCGCGTGACAACATGCGTTATGTCCATGCTCGGCGGGTGATGCCTGAGAAAAAACTGGGTGATGTCAGTGTCTACGAGATTGATAAAGACCGTCAGCTGGTACGAATCACACGCGCGAGTCGTGCCGAGTACAGCAATGGCCAGTGGAATTTATTTGATGTGGTACACAGTCATCTGAGCGATGAAACGGTGAGCAGTGAAACTATCAGCCGTGAGGTATGGCCCGAGTTAATACGCCCCAGGCTGTTTGCCGTGCTCAGGCTGGCGCCGGAAGATATGTCGGCGCAGGACCTTTATGCATACGGCCGTTATCTGGAAAAAAACGGGCTCGACGCGGTTGAATATCAGCTCGCCTTCTGGATCAAGCTGTTCACGCCGCTGACCTGCCTGGCGATGCTGCTGATTGCCATGCCGATGGTGTTCAATGCCACGCCAAGATCCGGTGGCACCGGGCAGCGTGTTATCGCGGGCCTGTTGCTCGGCATTATTTTCTTTGTGCTGAATCGCGCAGCCAACCATGTGGGGGTGGTTTATAGTGTGCCGCCATTTATCAGTGCCATCGTGCCGTTACTGGTGATTACATCGATAGCGATACTGCTACTTCGAAAAGTCAGATGAATTCAATTCTCGCGGGTATCGCGCATCACGCATCGCGCGATCAGGTCATGCCATGTAGACCTGCTGCGATTGAACAGCGCCCATAGAAATCCCAGGCCGACCGCAGACCACGATATCATCGCGGCCACAAAATACACCAGCGCCCGCTTCCAGTTCAGCTGATCCCCGGATTGCAGGGTCAATTTCATTTTCCAGGTCTTCATTCCCAGGGTCTGACCACCGTGTGTCCAGAACCAGCCGTAATAAATAAAACTGATAAGCAACTGGATAAATACAAAAAACATATAGTAGGGATGATCATTAATGGCTTCGCCATGATTCAACGCGATGGCCATAGCGGTGGTTACAAACAACACTGCCAGCAACAGAAGCAGGTCGTAGACTATGGCCATCAGGCGGCGCAAGAGTGGTGCGCCTGGTTTCTGAGATGGTGATGAATGCGGTGTCGTCATGGTGATAATTATATCGTGCACATAGTTTGAAGGCGCCCGCATTATAAAGTGTGGTGGAGTGTATTTGTGGCCTTAGGTCATATGCCCGGGTGTATTTACAACATGTAACGCCGAATACAGGCGTTTAACGATGAGGCCAATGTATAAATCAATCACTGTTGTTGCGAGGGCAATGGTATCGCAACTGGTGCAGGTGGTTACTTTTGGTATCGAAGCACGCTCGCTGGCGATGGGAATGCGGGTGTTACCACTGCCATTAACACGGCTGCAACCTTCGCAAATCCAGCAATGCAGGCCTGTAAGAAATCTGATGCTGACATATAGCCAGTCATTGCCGAATGTAGAAGCAGGTGTAGCGTATCTGCTTAATGGGAATAATGTCGTGGTGGGTCCAGGCTGTTTCAACACGCTAGATGCCGGGGCTGTACTTGAGATCAATGAAGATATTCAGCAGTCCTGATGGCAAAAACCTTCTATCAGGTGTAATGAGCCAGGGTGCGGCTATCTCAGATTAGATACACAACATTGGGCAGGCCTGGCGAATAACGGAGATTTTTTCCAATTCGGCGCAGAAATTGACCTGCGTGAAAACGATTTTGTGTTGTCACTTTTCCCCCGAGCTGATATCCAGAATGCTTTCGATTGGTGCTGAATTCAATGCATTTGATTTCGCCCTGTTGCGTGTAGGCTTGCAAAAGAATACCGCCAGCGCCATTTCTGAAGCCGCAATAAATGAATTGTTAACCGCTGGAGCGGGCTTCTGGTTCGGTTTTCATCTCGATGTAACTGCTGCATTGGCGGATGATGTGCTCGGATTATTTGTATAAACCGGGTTCAGATTCCAGGGAAATCGATTACAGAAAAACAATATTTGTCCGATATTCATTTCAAATTCCAAATATTCAAAGATAACCTCTCTGTTTTTATTTGAAAAAAAAGTTTGCTATATTCAAATTTAGTTTTATACTTTTGTTCGTAACTCACACAAGAGGATGCAATAATGGCTCGACCAAAAAAAGCTACATCTAAAAAGAAGACGACTGCGAAACGTGCGGTGAAGAAAAAATCGACACTTCGCAAGAAAAAGAAGGCTGTAAGAAAGGCGGCACCTAAGCGTAAAACTGCAAAACGCAAAGTTGCCAAGAGGAAGACTGCGAAACGTAAGGTAGCCAAGAAAAAGACTGCCAAGCGCAAAGTAGCCAAGAGAAAGACCGCGAAACGCAAGGTAGCCAAGAGAAAGACCGCGAAACGCAAGGTAGCCAAGAAAAAGACTGCCAAGCGCAAAGTAGCCAAGAAGAAGACTGCGAAACGCAAAGTGGCCAAGAAAAAGACCGCCAAGCGTAAAGTAGCCAAGAAAAGACCTGCAAAACGCAAGGTGGCCAAAAGAAAAACCGCCAAGCGCAAAACAGCAAAACGTAAGGTGGCCAAGAAAAGAACCACCAAAAAAAGACGTTAGGGCTACACCGAAGCAGACAGGTGCGGTAACCACCGGCCGTAAGCAGATAGCTGCTATATCCTCTGAACTGGCGAAAGTCAGGAAGGAGCTGGCAGCAAACCGCAAGCGGCAGGTGCAGTTGGTGAAAATGGCGGAGAAAAAGGAATCCGCGATCGCTTCATTAAAGAAGCAGGTGTAATCAGGAAGGCCAGCACCCGTTTCACCACCGTACGAGTTCTGTCTGACTCGCTTAATAAAGGCCGTTCACCTCCGGGTGAGCGGCCTTTTTTATTGCCTGCGCCCTGTCGACCGCCCGATGGGGTTGCGATAGTCGGGTGTGTAACTGCTATGCTTGGGATCAGTGTCCCTGCACGCGCTCATTGGGCGACAGACAAAAATGGCAAGATTTGACCTCTTAAGCGAACACGAGCAACAGCGCATCGAGCAATTCAGTGATTTTCTCTGGATGGAGCACGGCCTCAGCCAGAATACGCTGGCGGCATATCGAAATGACCTGGCGCTGGCCGCGCAATGTTTAAACCAGCGCGGGGTTAATCTGCATGCCGCCACTGCTGTTGACCTGCAGGGCATGCTTGCCACCCTGTTTGAACGCGGCGGCCATGCCCGTTCTGCAGCCAGGTTGTTATCGAGCTTGCGCAGGTTTTATCGTTACCTGCTGCGCGAGAACATCATTAGTGTGGATCCGACGCAATTGCTCGAATCACCCAAATCTGAACACAAAATCCCTTCGACCCTGAATGAGCGCCAGGTTGAGTTGTTGCTGGAAGCACCCGATACAGATTCTGAACTGGGCTTGCGTGATCGCGCCATGCTCGAATTGTTGTACGCCACCGGTTTGCGTGTATCCGAGCTGGTGGGTTTGCAGATGTCACAGGTCTCGCTCGAACCGGGTGTATTGCGCGTTGTCGGCAAGGGCAATAAAGAGCGCCTGGTGCCGGTCGGTGAAAACGCGCTCATGTCACTGGCGCAGTATGTGAAAAATGCGCGTCCATTATTAATGCATGATCGCGCGGCGGTTGATGCCGTGTTTGTTACCCGTCGAGGTGCGTCCATGACACGCCAGGCATTCTGGTACATGATCAAGCGTTATGCAGCAAAAGCATCGATTTCGCCGCAAATGTTATCGCCACATACTTTGCGCCATGCGTTTGCGACCCACCTGCTCAATCACGGTGCTGATTTGCGCGTGGTGCAAATGTTGCTCGGGCATTCAGATATATCGACCACCCAGATCTATACCCACGTTGCCGACCAGCGTTTGCGTGATATTTACCAGAAGCATCATCCGCGCGCCTGAGACGAATTGCCACTAATAGCGGGAATTATCTATAATGCGCACTGTCTATCGAAATAATTCCCCCTTCCACAGTTTGAGTAAAAAATGAAAACTATCTCCCACCTGTTTGTTTTACTTGGCAGCTTGCTGTCATTCTCAGTGTTTGCAGCTGACCTTGACGATGGCGTCTCCCGGCTTGAGGAAATTCTGAGCAAAATGTTACCCGGGGCAGAAATCACCCAGATCAAGCCCAGCCCTGTCACCGGTTTATACGAAGTCATCCTCGGGCCGCAGGTGGTCTATATGAATGGCGATGCCAGTTATTACCTGAGTGGTGAGCTGATCGAGACGGCGACGCGTAAAAATCTGACCGAATCATCCAGATCAATAGTGCGCCTCAGCAAGATCAAGAACTACCCCGAAGCGAACATGGTGGTGTACACACCAAAGAAAAAAATAGAACACACCATCACCGTGGTCACCGATATCGACTGTCCATACTGCCGTCGTCTGCACAATGAAATTGCGGAGTATATGGAGAACGGCATCAAGGTGCGCTACCTGTTCATGCCGCTAAAAGGTAAGCAGGATTTTGCCACCACGGTCAGTGTCTGGTGTTCGGATGACCGCAACGAGTCACTCGATATCGCCAAGGCCGGTGGTGAGATCGAAGCCAAAACCTGTGACAACCCGATCAGTGAGCATCTAAGCCTGGCGCGTGCAATGGGTGTGAATGGCACCCCGGCGATTATCCTTGAAGACGGCGAAATGCTGCCGGGTTATATACCTGTGAAAAAGCTGGTTGATGCGCTCAACAAATCCTGAGCGAGGCGCCTGAGCAAGGATATGTAATCAGACGGTTTCTGCCGGGCTGAAGATTTTCAAAACAACCGCCGACGGCGGTTTTTTTGTGTGCGCACAATTTGCATACCAGGCGTGTGCAGCGCGCTAGAGCCAGATGCGTTGTTGCACAGCAGTAAACACGATGCCGGCACGAATATCGTGCGCCGGCCAGAGCAGCTGCACACCTCTGCGATAGAGTTGGACTTGCTCACTAAAATTGCCCGCAACCGAATTCACGTCAGCGCTGTTCGCGAGGCGATGGCTTTTGTAATCAATCAGCAGAATGGCTGTTTCATGCACCACCAGGCGGTCGACAATGCCGTAGACATCCTGCCCGTTGTTGCGGTAGAGCACGGGCATTTCATTGAATACACGTGCCTCGACGGGTTGAAAAATGTCACTGAAATCGGGATTAGTCACGGTTGTCTGTGCCTCGTCCAGCCAGCTGTGTAATGCCCTGTCATCGGCGGACATGCCAAATTCATTGCCCAGCTGTGCAGCAATCACCTCGAGCGTTGCATGCGTAGTGCACAGAATCTCGATCGCACGATGGATCACGCTGCCGCGCAAACGCGCAGCTTCGTCAAAATCAATTTCCGTGCTGCGGTCAATGTGCCTGTCGCTGCGGCTGGGTGCAATGATGACCGCGGATTCGGGTAAGTGTGCAATCGGTCGTTGCAGTGCATCGAGCAGGGCGGGGTCGATGGATTCGCCAGGGCGTTCGCTGGATTGTGCGCGCGGTCTATTTACCCCGCTGGCAATATCACCATGCTGATGCAGCAGGATGTCCCCGGCCGAGGAGAGTTGCTGCATACCGGCTTCGAGTAATCTATACCAGTTGCCCTGTCGTTTGCTGGCGGCGCCGGAGATATATAAAAACTGGCGCGCACGCGTCAATGCAACATACAGCAGGTTCAGGTTTTCACGTTGCTGTGCGAGCGCCTTGCGGTTTTGAATGTCTGCGGTGATGCTGTCGGTTCGTGCCTTGCTCATCACCAGCTGGAATACGCACGGGTGAGCGCTGTCCGCCGGCCAGTCCACCAGTGCGCTGTAGGCATCGTGCTGTGCATTTGCGGCATTGCAGTCCGCGAGGAATATCACCGGGGCTTCGAGTCCCTTGCTGGCATGTATGGTCAGAAAACGCACGCAGTCTTCACTGCTGTTGACCGGTTCATCAGGTGCGCTGTCATCATGCGCACGCATGCTGCGCAGGCGATGCAGGAAATGCGTCAGGCTGGGATAACGTCCGCTGTCGATATCCAGCGAGAGTTCGAGAAACATTTGCAGGTTGGCGCGCACACGCTGGGCCTGATGCTCGGGCACAGACGCCGTATAGCGTTCGATGACATTGGCTTCACAATATATTCGGTCGAGCAGGTCGTGTACCGGAATCGTGTCTGCCAGTGTGCGCCAGTGTTGCAACAGGGTGGCAGCGCGTTGCAAGGCATGCTCGGCAGGCAAAGTTTCGGCGCAGGCCAGCAGGCGTTCATACCAGCGTTGCTGAGCGTGCATGCTCGCCAGCTGCATCAGGTCATCGTCACTGGCTGCAAACAAGGGTGATTTCAACACCTGTGCTATCGCCAGGTTATCGAACGGCGTGATCAGGCTGTCGAGCAATTTTTCCATGTCCTGAATTTCCAGGTTATCCAGCAGGCTGCCGCGCTGACTGCCGATAAAGGGAATTTCACGCTGGCGCAAGGCATTTTCATAGGCAGCCACATGGGTTCGCCTGGGAGTCAGGATCAGAATATCGCCATACGCAGCCTTGCCATCAGCCACCAGCTGACTGATCTCGTGTGCCAGCCACCGGGCTTCGTTTTCATTTGCGCCGGGTACTGCCGGCGGGCGCGCCTGCAACAATGGATTGCGCAGTCCCTGCGTGATTGCATTGTCATCTTCAACTGTGTCTGCGTCGAACAGGGGCATCAGCGTGACGCTGCCGGGTAAATCTTTCAGGTGAGTGTCGTGCTGGCTGAAATTTGGTATATGCCGACGCACATCATCATGGCTGAACACCGCGTTCACCACGTCGATGATCGCCGGTGATGAGCGCCAGGAAAAATCCAGCGGTGTTGCTTTCGCGTCGAGATGCTGCGCCAGCCAGGCAGAGGCCTGTGATTGCAAAGCCGGGTTGGCGCGGCGGAAGGCATATATTGATTGTTTTTCATCGCCCACCAGGAATACGCTGCGCTGACGTTCGCTATCGCCAACACCCTGGCCACCCCGGCCATCGCTTGCTGCCATTTCTTCCAGCAGCGGTGACAATAAATGCCACTGTGTCGGATTGGTGTCCTGGAATTCATCGATCAGGATATGGTCGATGCGCTGGTCAATCTTGTATTGCACCCAGAGTGCATTGTCCGAGGTGTTCAACAACTGGTAACTGTTCCACTCTAAATCGATAAAATCGAGCAGGCGTTGCTCGCGTTTCAGGCGCTGGAATATGTCAATGAAACGCTGTCCGGCGAAATACCATGCGCTATTGACTTCACAGCTATGCTGGCGCAATTGCAGTTCGATAGTATCGAGCAACTGCGTGCAAATGTGCGTGTGCAGTTCGAGAAAACGCGCTTCACCTTCTGCACCCATGTTTTTCTGCTGAGCCTTGCTGGATTTGCGCGCACGCGGCGCACCCTTGTCAGTCAGAAACGCGCCGCATAATTTATTAAAGTCGCTTAAATCGAATTCTATGCGTTCTGACGCGCTTTCAATCACGCTTGCGTGTTTTTCATTGGTCGCAGTACCGTGTTTGCGTAATAAGTTCGACAAATTCGAGCAAATGTCGGCGCGTAATGTCGTTGAAGAACACTTTCAGCGGTTCCGCCTGGCTGTCATAGTGCAATGCCTGCGCTCAAGTTGCTCGCAGGCAAAGCGCACAGGATTTGACCTGTGTTTCGGTATATGCCCACCAGTCGCTGCGATGATCCAGCATGCTGAACAATGCGCTGCGTGTGTTGGCGGGCCGTTGGCGGCCAGCATCAGCACATCGAGTGCACGCGCCAGATCGGATCCGGGCTTCACGCGTGGCTTCTGCAAACATGACTTCCCAAGCCTGCTGCAATAACAGCCCGGTGTCTTCGAGCAGTTCAAAGCCGGGGGGGATATCGGCTTCCAGTGGAAAGCGCGAGAGCATATCCTGGCAAAACGAATGAAACGTTCGCAGCCGCACCGGGTTGAGCGCGTGCAACAGCTCTTCGTAGAGACAGCGTGCACGTGCGCGCGTCTCGGCATGCGTATCCGCGTCGATCTGTTGCAGCAGTTCAATGAGCCGGGTGTCATCCACGGTTGCCATTTCATACAGCCGGTCGCGCAGGCGACACTGCATTTCAGCGGCGGCCTTGCGGGTGAATGTCAGCGCAAGAATGCTGCCGGGTTCGGCGCCCGCCAGCAGCAGGCGCACGATACGCGTCACCAGTAACCAGGTTTTGCCACTGCCGGCAGAGGCCGACACGGTGGCATTCACCCCTGGGTGGGTGGCGATCAGGCTGGAATTTGTCGAAGCAGGGGCTGGCATGGCCGCAAGCATAAAGCTTTATCGCCGGCGGCGAAACCACGCGAATTAGTGCCCCTGGCTATACACCAAATGCACGCGCATGCAGTACAATGGGCGCGTCCTCACTAGAAGAATGCAGTTACATGCATCGAATATGGTTTATCAATTCTCATGAGTAAATACGATGCCTCCGCGATCGAGGTATTAACCGGGCTCGAGCCCGTGCAAAAACGCCCCGGGATGTACACCGACACCGTGCGGCCCAATCATCTCGCCCAGGAAGTCATCGATAACAGCGTCGACGAAGCCGTTGCCGGTCACGCCAGATCGATCCAGGTGACGCTGTATAAAGACGGTTCGTTGTCAGTGCGCGATGACGGTCGCGGCATGCCGGTGGATATCCATCCCGAAGAAGGCATTCCGGGGGTCGAAGTGATTCTCACCCGGTTACACGCGGGCGGAAAATTTTCCAACAAGAATTACCAGTTTTCCGGCGGCCTGCACGGCGTCGGTGTTTCGGTGGTGAATGCATTGTCGGCAAAACTCAATGTCGAAGTGCGCCGCGACGGTGATGTCTATGCGATGTCATTCAAGCACGGCAACAAAAGCGGCAAGCTGAAAAAAACCGGCACCGTGGGCAAGCGCAACACCGGCACGCTGATTCATTTCTGGCCGGAAGCGAAATATTTTGATTCGATCAATTTCTCCGTGCCGCGACTCAAACACGTGCTGCGCGCAAAAGCCGTGTTGTGCCCCGGCCTGCTGGTTGAATTCCACGAAGAAAAAACCGGCGAGACCGAATCCTGGATGTACGAAGGCGGGCTGCAGGATTATCTCGGCGAAAGCCTGTTTGATAAACAATTGCTGCCGGCAGAGCCCTTTACCGGCAACATGAAAGGCAGCAGTGAAGAAGTCGACTGGGCACTGTGCTGGCTGGTCGATGACGGTGAAGTCACCAGTGAGTCGTATGTCAACCTGATTCCCACCGCGCTGGGCGGCACCCATGTCAACGGTTTGCGCACCGGGCTGACCGAGGCCTTGCGCGAATTCTGCGAATTTCGCAGCCTGTTACCGCGCGGCGTCAAACTCAGCCCGGAAGATGTCTGGGAACGCGTGTGTTATGTGCTCTCGGTCAAACTTGAAGATCCGCAGTTTTCCGGCCAGACCAAGGAGCGTCTGTCGTCACGCGAATGCGCGGCGTTTGTTTCCGGCGTGGTGAAAGATGCTTTCAGCCTGTGGCTCAACCAGCACACCGAGGCCGGCGAGGGCATCGCCATGCTGGCGATCGAAAATGCGCAAAAACGATTACGCGCCGGCAAAAAAGTCGTGCGTAAAAAAGTCACCTCTGGCCCGGCACTGCCCGGCAAGCTGGCCGACTGTTCGTCACAGGACCTGACACGTACCGAACTGTTCCTGGTGGAAGGTGATTCCGCCGGCGGTTCGGCCAAGCAGGCGCGTGATCGCGAATTCCAGGCGATCATGCCGCTGCGCGGAAAAATTCTCAACACCTGGGAAGTCGAATCCGACCAGGTGCTGGCGTCGCAGGAAGTACACGATATTTCGGTTGCGATTGGCATCGAGCCCGGTGTTTCGGATCTGAAAGATCTGCGATACGGCAAAATCTGCATCCTCGCCGATGCGGATTCTGACGGTTATCACATCGCCACCCTGTTATGCGCGCTGTTCCTGCGTCATTTCCGCCCGCTGGTCGAAGCCGGTCATGTCTACGTGGCGATGCCGCCGCTGTATCGTATCGATGTCGGCAAGCAGGTGTTCTACGCGCTCGATGAAGCCGAAAAACAGGGCGTACTGGATCGCATCGAAGCCGAAAAAATCAAGGGCAAGGTATCGGTCACGCGTTTCAAGGGCCTGGGTGAAATGAACCCGATGCAACTGCGCGTCACCACGCTGGCACCGGACACCCGCCGGCTGGTGCAACTCACGCTCGACAAGGGCGATGACAGCAACCGCATGCTCGACATGCTGCTGGCAAAAAAACGCGCCGCAGACCGCAAGGCCTGGCTGGAAACCAAGGGCGATCTGGCGATTGTTTAACAATAAGTTGCCACAGAGTTCACAGAGATCACTGAGGTAAAAGAAATTAACTAATTGCCGCAAAGTACGCGAAGGGCGCAAATAAAATATTAATGGTTTTTTCGCGTTCTTTGCGTACTTTGCGGCAATTCTTTTACTGGTTTTTAACCTCAGTGATCTCTGGGTCCTCTGTGGCAAAGGTTTATTAGTTTTTAATGCATTTAACAGAAAGACAATATTATGGCTGACCAGACATAATCGATTTTGAAAATATAGAACAGCAGCCGCTGTCGGTGTTTACCGAGAAAGCCTACCTCGATTATTCGATGTACGTGATTCTCGACCGCGCGCTGCCGTTTATTGGCGACGGTCTGAAACCGGTGCAGCGGCGCATTGTGTATGCCATGTCCGAGCTTGGTTTGACGGCATTATCAAAGCACAAAAAATCTGCGCGTACCGTGGGTGATGTGCTGGGTAAATACCACCCGCACGGTGACAGCGCCTGTTACGAAGCCATGGTGCTGATGGCGCAGCCGTTTTCCTACCGCTATCCACTGGTCGATGGCCAGGGCAACTGGGGTTCGCCGGATGATCCCAAATCGTTCGCGGCGATGCGCTATACCGAATCACGACTGGCACCGTATGCCGAATTACTGCTCAGCGAACTCGGACAGGGCACGGTCAACTGGACGCCGAATTTCGACGGTTCGCTGGAAGAACCCGAAACCCTGCCTGCGCGTTTGCCCAACGTGTTGCTCAACGGCGGTACCGGTATTGCAGTCGGCATGGCGACGGATATTCCGCCACATAATCTAAGAGAAGTCGCCAGCGCCTGCGTGCGTTTACTCGACAGCCCTAAATCCACCCTCGAAGAACTGTGTGAACACATCCAGGGCCCGGATTTTCCCACCGATGCTGAAATCATCACCCAGCGCGCCGATATTATGGAGATGTATCGCACCGGTCACGGCAGCATTCGCCAGCGCGCGCGTTATGAAAAAGAAAACGGCGACGTGATTATCACCGCCTTGCCTTACCAGGTGTCGGGCAACAAGATTCTCGAACAGATCGCGCAGCAGATGACGCTGAAAAAACTGCCGATGGTGGAAGACCTGCGCGATGAATCCGACCACGAAAACCCGACGCGACTGGTGATTGTGCCGCGTTCCAACCGGATCGATGTCGAAGAACTGATGAATCACCTGTTCGCCACCACCGATCTTGAACGCAGTTACCGCGTCAATCTCAACATGATCGGCATCAACGGCAAGCCGCAGGTGAAAGACCTGCGCAGCCTGCTGGATGAATGGCTCAAGTTCAGAACTGTCACCGTGCGCCGTCGCCTGCAATGGCGCCTCGACAAAATCACCTCGCGCCTGCACGTGCTCGAAGGTCTGCTGGTCGCGTTCCTCAATATCGATGAAGTCATCGCCATCATTCGCGAAAACGACAAACCCAAGCCGGTGCTGATGGAGCGTTTCGGCATCTCGGATGTGCAGGCCGAAGCCATCCTCGAATTGAAACTGCGCCACCTCGCCAAACTCGAAGAAATGAAAATTCGCGGCGAGCAAAGCGAGCTGGATGCCGAGCGCAAGTTACTCGAAGCCTTGCTGGCCTCGGCAAAACGCCTGAAAACCCTGATTCGAAAAGAAATCATCGCCGATGCAGAAAAATACGGTGATGATCGACGCTCGCCGATAGTGACTCGCGGCGCGGCGCAGGCGATGTCCGAAACCGCGCTGATTTCCAGCGAAGCCATCACCGTGGTGCTGTCCGCCAAAGGCTGGGTGCGCGCGGCGAAAGGACACGAAATCGATGCCGAATAAACTCGGTTATAAATCCGGCGACAGTTTTCTGGCCGCTGCCGCGGGCAAAAGCAACCAGCTCGCGGTGTTCCTCGATTCCAGCGGGCGCGCGTACACATTGCCGGCGCACAAACTGCCCTCGGCACGCGGCCAGGGCGATCCGCTCACCGGTTATTTCACCCCGCCCTCGGGTGCACATTTTGTGTCGGTTGTGATCGGCGAACCCGATGACATGGTATTGCTCGCGAGTTCGTTCGGTTATGGCTTTGTCGGCAGGCTGGGAGACATGCACGCAAGAAATAAATCCGGCAAGGCGATATTGAATGTAGGCAAGCAGGCCAAAGCCCTGCAGGCGGCGAAAATCGTCGATCTCGAAACCGATCGCATCGTCGCCGCCAGTTCGGAAGGCCACATGCTGGTAACACCCGTTGCCGATCTGCCGCAAATGGCCAAAGGCAAGGGCAATAAAATAATCAATGTGCCGTCGCAAAACTCAAAACCGGTGAAGAGCTTATTGTCGCCGTGACCGTGGTACCCGCAGATAAAAAACTGGTGGTACACAGTGGCAAGCAATACAAGGTGATGAAAAAAGCCGATCTTGATCATTTTGAGGGTGAGCGTGGGCGGCGTGGGTTGAAGTTGCCGCAGGGGTATCGGAATGTGGATCGGTTTGAGGTGACGGAGTAACGCTACTCCGTCATGTCAGCAGCAGGCTGGCATCCAGCGACCTGTCATCCTGAGCCGTTTTTGCGAAGGATCTTTTTTTACCGTCATCCCGGTATGTTTTTGAGCCGGGATCCAGTGTCCTGGCTTTTGATTTCTTTCAGCGTGAATCATGTGTTACACATCGGTGGTAGTGGGTATTCGCACCCACGGGCGAGTCACTTTCTTTGTCTACAGCAACAAAGAAAGTAACCAAAGAAAATGCCGCCCGCTGCACTCACCCTCAATAAAAACCATTGAGGGTGCCTTCGTCACGATCAATCTGCAAGGCCGCTGCGCAACTCGCACAAAACGCTCAGACATGCTCGCGGAAAACTCCTTGCAGATTAATCGCTCCTCAGTGAGCGCAAGAGGGGGAGTTAAAACGCTTGTTATTCAGAAACAAAACATACGGCGCAATGCCCGTTGGTTATTGCGCCCTACTGCACTTTACGCAAGAAAATGACGTGGCACTTTTGGCTGTCGGTTCCCCGCTATTGTTAGGCGGCGCGGTGCATCGAAAGGCTACCAGCCTGGATAACCTGAGCGACGTCCTTAAAACCCGCCCTCAGTAGAGCATCTTTCTGCTCGTCAGTACTCATGTAGAGCTGGCTATTCGCCATACCTCCCTCCCCGAAATAATGGTCGCAAACCAGGTATGGGCGCCGGGCTTCAAGACACGCTTGACCTGTATATATAAGCTCTCGGCATATCGCTTGTGCCGTAACTCATGCACAGCTTGATTGGTGATCACCGCGTCAAACTGACCAAGTCCCTTACTCCAATCTGAATCCTTGAAGTTTAGCTCAAATCTAACCTCATTTGCACGCTCGCCAAGCCTGCACCGCGCAAGATCGTGCATAACTGAGGAAAAATCTACCAATGTTAGCGCCAGATTTTTCATTGTGCCCAGCAAGTGAGCCGCCAGAAACCCGGGGCCAGAGCCCAACTCCATTACTGAAAGTGAGCCTCGATCAAGGAGTTGGAGTTCTGCGGCAAAGGCCCGAAAGATATCCTCACGTCCTGGTCTAGCCTGCGCCGTTCGCTCCCACTCGCGAGCATCCGATGGATCGCGCAAATCGATAGGGCTTGGAACATCAGTCTCGCGCATGAGTACCGCCTAACGGCTAAGCTGTGGGGCGTTGAGGCTGATAGGCCGATGCGTCACACACGAGCGATTTGTTAAATGTATCATTTGCTTGATAATGCCAAAACAATTATAAATAGAGCTACCGCTCCTGCAATATAAAACATCGTTGTGCCCATACCTATTCTTGTGCTTGCTCTTTGGTTTAATAGTACCTGCAGCCTATGGTCATCTAAATGGGAGCAGCGCGGACACTCAGAAAGTGTTTTCTTAAATTTTATGCCGCACCTTTCGCAGTGTAGAATTCTGCCTAATCCTTGACGGTCTTCTGTATGGTGAATAATCTCAATATCCTTTTACAGGAGATTATCCTGTGCATCAGAGTAAGGTTCATCATGGTTGTCACCATCAATCTCTAATGTGATCAATGAGCAATAAAACAATTGGTTGCAATGTGTCTGTGAGGGCATGCTGCGATATACGATTCGGTAGGGCATTTCATTGCGCACATCATGATGTTCCGGCTCTAATCAACTTCTGACAGTGATTTTGTTTCTG
>CAWKAL010000037.1:0-12721 GCA_963847575.1 uncultured Gammaproteobacteria bacterium | reverse complement strand
CTACTGGCATTGGCGCGATCATCAATTTCAATAACATACTCCTGATTTGGCTTTATGATTTCATTGGCTTCTGGTGAATTAATCCTCACAGAAGAACAGCCACCAAGAATGATCAATATACCTAAGATTGTAACTATACGACTGCTCATCCCATCAACTCCATAGTAGATAACATTAAATTACGAATAACCCACACCGCATTTAGTTGAGCATTAAACGAGCAGGGATCCCTTGATTGAGATCAAAATCCGCTATTGCAAAGAGGTTCGAATGATTAAAGCCTTTAATTTTTGTTACTGGCAAATTTCACCAACGGGCCAATCGTAAGCCCCTGCACAATAATCGAAAACGCCACCACGATATAAGTCACCGTAAGCAAAACATTGCGCACCTCACCGGGTGCCAGCGACAGCGCTAATGCCACAGAAATACCGCCACGCAAACCACCCCAGGTTAGTATCGACACAGCCATCGGGCTAAACTCGCGGTGGCGACGCATAATACTGACAGGTACCCAAACAGCGACCAGCCTGGCAAGAAGAATTAACGGTATCATTATCAAACCAGCCCATAGATAAGACTGCTGATAGCTGAGCACCAATACTTCCATACCAATCAACACAAATAAAACTGCGTTTAAAACTTCATCCACCAATAACCAGAAGTTATCCAGATGTAGGCGGGTTTTATCAGACATCGCAAACGACCGCCCGTGATTACCGATCAGTAACCCGGCGACTACAATCGCAATCGGTGCTGAAATATGCAACCACTCAGCCAGCGCATACCCCCCCATCGTTATCGCCAGCGTGATGAGGACTTCCACCGTATAGTCGTCTACCTGTTTCAGCATCCAGTAAGCAAGGCTGCCTATGCCAAGCCCAAAAGCCACACCGCCGAGTACTTCCTGGGCAAATAAACCAGCAATCGATACTACCGTAACATCGCCCTCACCCGTTGCGATACTCAACAGCACCAGAAACACAACAACAGCAACCCCATCATTAAATAAGGATTCACCCGTAATCTTGGTCTCTAGTGTTTTCGCTGCGCCCGCCTGTTTAAGAATACCCAGCACCGCGATAGGATCAGTCGGCGAGATTAAGGCACCAAATAAAAGGCAATAGATCAACGGAACCTCAAGGCCTAGCAATGCAAAGATCCAGTACGCCATATAACCAATCATAAAAGTAGCACTCAACACACCTGCCGTGGCCAGGATAGTAATCACCCAACGTTGTTTGGTAAGGTCATCCAGGTTGACATGCAGCGCACCAGCAAACAGCAATAAACTCAACATGCCATGCAACAAGGTCTCATCAAAATCGACCGACGCAAGTAAAACGGCAACGTCCTCCCGCAATCCAAACGACAACGGCCCAAGCAATGACAAGGCCAACGATGCGAGCATAGCAATCAGCATCAAACCAATAGCCGTGGGTAATTTAAGAAAGCGGTAATTGATAAAACTGAAAACAGCAGAAAGCGTAATTAAAATGGAAAGTATGTGGAATAGTTTCATAAATAAAATGTGTTTGTCTCAGTAAGTAAATCAAATGACTGCAGAAAAATAATGGTCCCAGTTTAAAGGTATCAGTGACTAATGAGAATTATTAGTATTTATCACCGACCCCTATAATTTCTAAACTGGGAGCGGTTCACTCTACCTCCGATTGGTGATGGTTTTTATAGTTGAGCTATATCAAAATATCGAAACACTGCTCATGTTATTTTTCATATGCCATTGAAACATAACGTGATATTTAATTTATGTAATTATGCTTTTTTATGATGGGTTAGATGCATACAACTATCGACAATGATGAAACAGGTCAGTCGGCAGCACCAGACCGATTGGTACACAGCAATGGTATTCGGATCGGCCGGGAACTCATCAAGGCGACAGCGCCTTTTGCGGTCGAGGATGTGGCGAAAAGCTGGTGGCTCGTCGCTTCGACATTTGGCCTGATGATCGCTGCACTTGTTGGCGCGGCGATCGCGCCGTGGTGGACGCTGCGCCTGATGTTATCCGTACTCGGGGCACTGATCATGGTGCGTGCCTTCATTAGCTACCATGACTATATGCACGGTGCAATTCTGCAGACCTCGCGCCTCGCCTGGGTGCTGTTTCGTGTGTATGCCGCCTTCGCACTCACGCCACCGCGTTCCTGGCGCAAGAGTCACAACTACCATCATGGCCACGTCGGCCAGATCAGCGAAGCAAGCGTGGGTGCATTTCCGTTGATCACCACGAAGATGTGGCGCGAAGCCACACCCGCGCAGCGAGCCTCATATCGTTTTCAACGCCACCCGCTGGTGGTCGTGTTTGGTTACATTACGATATTCGCCTACAGTATCTGTTTATTACCCTTGCTGCAAAATCCGCTAAAGAACTGGGATTCTGCCCTGGCGCTGCTGGGCCATGTCGGGCTGATCGCGCTGTTGTGGATCTACGGGGGTTTTGATGTGGCCTTCTTTGCCGTCCTGCTGCCCGTCACGCTTGCTTCGGCCCTGGGCAGTTACCTGTTTTTTGCCCAGCATAGCTTTAAACGTATGCATGTGGTTTCAGCCGAGGCGTGGACCCACTACCGGGCCGCACTTGAGTCTTCCAGCTACATGCGACTCAACAAGCTGATGCAATGGTTTACCGGCAACATCGGCTATCACCATATTCATCACCTCAATGTTCGCATCCCTTTCTACCGGCTGCCAGAAACCATGGCGGCGATTCGTGAACTGCAGTCACCTATAACAACGACCCTGGCGCTACGAGATATCATTGACTGCTTTCGCTCCAGCCTGTGGGACGAAGACTCGCTGCGCATGATGACATATCGCGAAGTCGGCTAGCTGGCCTGGCGCACCCTACAATCATCACACCAACGGCAGGAAACAAAAGTGCATACGAATTTCCGTTGTGATTGATGCAGCCCGCGCGCTACATGGCGATTTATAACGGCGGGCATTGCCCGCCACAAACTTTACACCAGGGGTAAAAAAGTAAATTAGCGGCAGTGATCAGACCCCACATTCCGCTGGAACTGAATTTAGCTGGAATCACCCTTAACAGACTGTGCCTCAATAACGGGTTTTCTTCCATCACTATTGGCAAAAGCTTGTTTACGTCGCGATGCGACTTCTTGCCGAACGCGTATGAGATAACCTCCCAGCGCACCACCACCGACAGCCAGTGTCAACAAACCCAGTGTAATAAGCTGGCTGAATAGCATCAGTGAGCCAGCGGCAACAATACCAATAAACCCCGCGCCCAGTTTGAAGCTTGACCTGGCATGTGCACGATTGGTCTCTTTGCGGATTTCTTCATGACTTTTGCGTATAAGGCTGGTCTTCTGGCGTTCAGCGTTAACGCGCAGTTTTTCCCGCTCTTTGGAAAAGTCATCTTTGGCGGACGCCAGCGCATCTTTTTTAGCATGGCTAGCGATGGAGGCAAACCAGAAGGCGGTAACCAGGCCAATGATCAAAGCAAGTAAAAACACTGCCAGCCAAAGCTCACGGTCAGCCGATTTTATTACCGCAAGCGTCATGGCTACCGTAGCGACTTGTATGATCAGAATGCCCGACAGATATTTCAGCATGGTTATATATTAGTCAGTATCTACTTGATGAATCATATGCATTAAAGTGGACGGAGGGATTATTTTTTTAAGCACTTTGTTGAATTGATCATACTTTAATCCCTGCGTCATCTTTAATTCTCCGACTGCTCATGTTCGTCACCCACACGATGAACAAAAACTGTCTGCGTAGGGTACGCAAAATCTATGCTTTCCTGCTCGAAGCGCTCGTGAATACCCAGGTTGATCGCCTGCTGAATATCCATGTACTGGTTGTAGTCGGGCGAAAGCACGTAATACACGATTTCGAAATCCAGCGATGATGCGCCGTAAGCCTGGAAGTGGGCGCGGTCGAAGCGGACCTTGTCCTGTTCCTCGATAGCTTCGCGAACCATCGCCGGAATTCTCTTCAGCTTGTCGCGTGGGGTCTGGTAGGTGACGCCTAACTTGAACACGACGCGGCGCTCGAACATACGGCCGTAGTTGCGGATGCGGCTTTTCAGCAGGTCGGCGTTGGAGAGCACCAGTTGTTCGCCCGAAAGGCTGCGTATCCGCGTGGTCTTGAGGCCAACGTTTTCGACCGCGCCCATGTGCTCGTCGATGATCAGGAAGTCGCCGACCGCGAAGGGCTTATCCAGCACGATCGACAGCGACGCGAACAGGTCGCCGAGTATGTTCTGCAACGCCAGCGCGACCGCTATGCCGCCGACGCCGAGGCCGGCGACCAGCGCGGTAACGTCGAAGCCAAGATTGTCCAGCAGCAGTATCGCAACCAGCGCCCACAACACCAGCCGACCGACGAAGCCCATCGCGCTGACGGTGGTGACCGTGGCCGGGTCAATCTTGCGGCGGCGCTGGCTCTCCGCTTTAATCCAGAACTGCCCGATGCTGTTGAGCCACAATCCACCCTGGATGAACAGTGCGATTGAGGTGACGCTGACGATCACCGCCTCTACCCGGTCAGGAAACTCCAGCAACAGCGAACCCAGGAACAGCGCAATAATCAGCACGAACAGGCCGCGTGTTCGCGACAGTGCGTCGGTCACCGCGTCATCCCAGATCGTGGTGGTTTCCTTCGTCAGCCGGGCCAGGCGCGAGACGCCGAGGCGGATAATGATGCGTATCAGCAAATAAACCAGGACCGATACGGTCAGTGCGAAAAACCAGTTCTGTAAGGCGTTGTTGAGCAGCGGGTAGGTGAGGAATTCCAGAGATTCAATGTCAGGCATGGCGTTCTTTTTTTCGGCTTTGGGTTTTTGGCGGTGCTACAGGATAAAAGACCTGCCTGTTAAAGTCCAACAGCCGAGCCCCCCCATTTACCAGGGGCGCAAGCAATCATTGTTATTCGACCTTACGAAACTCCAGAAAGTAATTGGTGCGCAGCAAAGGCTTGTCGTCTAATAGTACAAATCCGGCCGAGGTGATTTCATCAATCACCTTATTCATGTTGGCACGAACATGCCCCATAACCCAGCCTGAACTTTTACCCGGATGTTTTCGAAAATCGATCACAATCAACCTGCCACCGGAACGAAGTGCCTTATGTATCGAAGCGAGCATGCTTTTCGGATATTCAAAATGATGATACGTATCGACGGTGAACGCAAGATCAATCGATTCTGCGTCCAGCATGACATCACCAGGCGAATTGACCACGCCTTTGATGTTCATTAAATTCTGTTCACGGCTCTCACGCAGTATGTTTTCAACAAACGGTCGCGAAATATCCACCGCGTATACCCTGCCCTGTGCGCCCACCTGTGGTGAAAAAAGTCGCGAAAACAGCCCCGTGCCTGCGCCGATATCCGCCACATCCATTCCCGGCGACACACCCGAGGCGCGCAAAATATCAAAGCGACGGTCATAGATTTCTCGACCCGGTGTTTCGAACTGGTTTTTCCATTGCTGCCAGTCTGGATCCATGTAGTAAGTATTAATACCCGGTCGAACGCTTTCTTCCGCCTGTACGTCGGATAAGCCTGAAAAATTCAGGCAAACAAGTATTAATAGAAAACACTGTAGATTTTTCAATTTATGACCTCTACTGCACGGTTCATAAGGGGTCGAGATATTCAGGTATTGTCAGGCGCGCCATCAACAAGCACATGCTCAAATACAGGCGGGTGCTCATCGCCATAGTATTCTACATAGCTATCCCAATCCTGCAGTTTTGCCTGATCACGTTCATTGCCACGAACGCTAAGCCTTTGCCTGCGAATGTGCGCAGGGCATTGCACGTAATGCACTTCTACCGGGCTGCCCAGTTCAGTGGATAGCTTCGCAGGCCAGTTCGAATCCTGAATTTCCCTGGTAAACGGCCCGGTTATTACCACATCATGGTAAGGCAGGTTGTCGCGCGCAATATCAAACAGCGCCTGGTAGATGGGCTCGCGCCAGGTTTGCTTGAAATAGTCAGAATCCCGGTCATCCGGACTGTGGCCTGCAGCCACCAGGCCGACCTTGACCAGTCGCTCGGTTACGGTATCGATATCCAGCAGCGTCGCAGCGCTGGCAGCGGCCAGCTGTTTGGCATGTGTTGTTTTCCCGGAACCGGGCGCTCCACATACAATGATTGCTCCAGGCATTTAAATGATCGCTCCAGGCATTTATAAGTAAAAAACATTATAAAGGGTCGGAGGAATTATTTTTTAACCACCTTGCTGGATTGATCATAATGTAATTCCTCGGTCACTACGACGTCAGCTTTTAACCACGATGCCGCTACCCGAATATCCCCGATCGCCAGCCCCCTGGAATTGATCAGGGTCGGCTTAATATGCGCCTGCAGTTGTTGTTTGTGTGCATCGCTGAGCTCGCCCAGATGATCGAGTATCGCCAGCAAGGCCACCGAGCGAGCACGGGCGCTGCCATCGGCAATCTTCAGCGCTATGCCCAGGCCGCGTTCGGGCAGAGCCGCGGTAATAATACCTTCGGCGCCGGTTTTGGCCAGCACCGACCCCTGGGTCACTTCGTTTAACTCGCTCACCACCGAGCCATGGCCGGCAATATACAGCGGCTCATTGGTAATGGCCTGGTGCAATCGGTATATCGCCCGGGTACGCTCAATGGATAAATCCAGCAGGCCTGGCGAAGCGGGCCACGGCCCGGCCCAGTTGCAGCAATGGCATGGTGGGGGCAGGCAGGCCGCAGCCATCTATGCCCATGGGGTAGCGGCCAAGATCAACACCCGCCATATCAGACAGTATCTGCATCGACAACTGCTGCAAGGGATGCTCGAGTAAGTGGTAGTTCTCGATAGGCAGCCCCAGATGCAGTGCCGTGGTTAAAAACCCGGTGTGTTTGCCTGAGCAATTATGATGAATACGACAGCCATGTTCACCCTTGGCCAGCAGGCGATGTGCACTCTCGATATGTTCGGGCAGCGCCGGCCCACAGGCCAGGTGCTGTTCGTTTAAGCCCAGTCGCGCCAGCCATGACGCCACCAGGTCCTGGTGAATGGGCTCGCCCTGGTGCGATGAACAGGCCAGGGATAATTCCGCATCGCTCAAGGCATAGTGGTCACTGGCGCCGCTCTCAACCAGCTGAATCGCCAGCATGGGTTTTAACGCAGAGCGCGGAAACACAAGGCCTTCGATGTTACCCCAGCGGTGCAGCACCTCGCCCTTTTCATCGCACACCACCGCCGCACCAAAGTGTCGGCTCTCTACCATGTTATTACGGGTTACTTCAACAAACAGCTCATAGGCCATATCGCCAGCACTCCTTACGACTTCGATAATCTGATTTACAGGCAGCGATGCATTACGCCCTGTCATCATGTTTTAAACCACCGCCGCCAGACCTTTGTATTGGTCTGGCTGAATATTGGGCGGCACGCTGGAAGAGGCCCGGGCAATGCCACCTGCTAACAACAGCTTAACCACTTCGTCGTAATCCAGCTGCATGTGGCAATATCGCAGGCCTCGGGAAAATAACTGGAGCCAAAGGTCATGCCTGGCACCAGGTTGGCTTCCATGAAAAAACAGCTGCCATGATTATCGGTTTTGATATCGATGCGGCCATAGTCTCTTACACCCAGCGCATTAAACGCATCGATGGCCATGGTGGTGACCCGGTTTTTTACCTCGTCATCGATAATCTCGATGAGCTTTTCTGAATCGTCTTTTTTGGCCTGGGCGCCTAAAATTCTCAGGCCATGTCCCGATGTGGGAGGAATCACCTCCACCGCCGAGACGCATTAATCTTACCGGGCTGATCCTGATCACCGCCACGGTAAACTCACGACCGTCCAGGTATTCCTCTGCCAGCACCGGTTGTTTATAGGTGGCGTAGAGTGATGCCACCTTGCTGTGGTAGTCGGCAAAATTAGTCACAAACGATAAATCATCGATGCCATTGCCATTGGCGGCATCGAGCGGCTTGATGAACAACGGAAAGCCAACCGGCAAATCATACTCGTTTTCATACTGGCCCGGCACCGCAATAAAATGCCTGGCAGTGTTAATGCCTTTGTTGGTTAAATGGGTTTTGGCCAGCACCTTGTTCGAATCAAACTTGAGCACGTCCCGTGATGAGCCGGTGAAATGAATACCCTGCCGGCTAAAATAATCCGACAGCCAGATGTCTTCACCCGCCTCTATCGGCACATACTTTACTGCCAGCATCACCAGGTCAGGTTTGCGCCCGACCACCGCCGCCAGATCATCCAGGCCGGTGCAAATACTCAGCCGTGCACGGCAGCCCATTTTCTCAATGGCGGCCAACACACTGTTACAGGCGGTGAGTGAGCCAAAGCCACTCTCTTTTAAAGCGTCATTGGGGGTGGTGATAATTTCAATATACATAAGGCTAAACCGCGCTCGGTAAATAAATCGATCAAATGAAAAGCAGAACCACAGGGCGTTCAATGCACAGGCCAGTTGAATTCAAAGGGCTAAATTCACCGTGCAGAAAACAGCGCGAAATAAACAGCTTGCCAGCTAATCAATAAAGGGTGTGAAAGGTAGAAATGTTGCTGCAATCAGCGAGCGGCGATGCCTGAATAAACACCTGGATAAGCAGATGCAAAAATAGAAGAGCAGATGAAAACACAGCGCCGGTACACTAACGCCACTAGAGTAACATATATACGCCTATAGCAGCGCCGTAATAATGGCAACAGGCTGGAATCCACCCGTTTTCACGGTGAACGAGTTAAGCATTAAAAGGGACGCAGGGATAATTTTCTAACCACACTGTTGAATTGATCATAATGCAATCCCTCAGTCCCCTTTAATTTAATTTAGCAACGGGCTCCCGCTGCATTCGCCTGTTACCGGTGAATCCGAATTTATGATACCAGTCAACAAGCTCAGGTGTCGTCATTGTCTGATTGCCATTGTGCAGCACTTCAGCCTGAATACATAAACGCACACTGTATTCATCCGCTGAGCCACACAGGAACTTTATGATCTGAGTACCCTGCCCTTTTCCAGGCATGAATGCACTGATGTGATAGATATCGACATCAGCCAGATTGGTAACGCCATCAGCAGACAACGCAATCAGCAGACAACGCAATCAGGCCGATTGGCACTTTACATGTATCTTCAAATACAAACGGGTGAATACTGTCAGAATCAATATTAACCCCCACCGTTACAGCAGCTCTCCCATCATATAGCGAATACATAAGGTTTACGTATTGAGTAGCCCTGGTCATATTGTTTCCTGTATTTGAAAGCGTAAAGAAGCCGGAGTAATTAAATTCTAACAGACTTTTTCGCATCACATGGCCGGCCACGCTGGCCGCGGCCAGGCTGTCTTCCCGTTGCTTCTTCGATTTGCTGTCTGGATTGCGTATAGAATAATTGATGTGAAGTTCAGACTTTCCCTCAATATATACCCCCCAGGGATTTGATAATTAAATAGCTCGCGACAGGCGTAGCGCCTGTCCCTCAATGCCCTGCCATTGGTTGATACAGAGTATGCACATGTATCAATGCATTCGTATCAAATCACTCCGACCCCTTGTAATTTCGGTTTTCGATGGAGTATTCAAAATACGGAGAGCAGCCGGCTAAATGAGAATGCTTATTATTTGTCACTGACCCATTCAGGTCACAGGATGATATAATAGCGCTACTACGCCTGACCGGATGAACGGCGTTTAAATGAGACAAAATTGAGCGATATGCAAGACATAATTGAATTACAAAAGAAGAATTTCGAGCGACTGTATCTGCGGGTTGAAGAAATAGAAGCAGGACGTAACAGTATCCAGAAAGATCTTCAGGCACTCCGGCTATTAGCAGCACAATCCATCTCGCCCCCCCGGTGGTTCGGCTTACCAGTCGCCACTGTTAGCGTTCTGGTTGTCATTTCCCTTTCCTTCATCCTCGTTTATCACAACGCATTTAGTAATGTGAATAACAGTGGCCAGGCTGAGGAATCTGCGAACATCATGCGCGGTGACCACCTGTTCGCGAGCAATAATAGTCTATCCGCACAAACAGCTAAGCAGAATACACGTTTCACCAGGAACAAAGCCGTGAGTCAACAGCAATGGGGACCGTTGCTGGTGATGCCAGAGCCTGATAAACGCAAAGCCTACTACGGTTATGATCCGCTGGTGAAAGCGCAACAGCAAAATCTACTGATACTGGGTTTTGATGTGGGTGAGGCAGATGGTTACAAAGGCGCGCGTACCCAGCAGGCCATTGCAGAATTCCGCGCGCTCTACCTTCCGGATTCCGCCGAACAGCTTCAGGATGCCGACCTTGCTGTCATCATGGACAGCTATGCCAATCTTGCCCGCAGTGATGCCGCCGAGTTTGGCATTGATCATGGTGTCGTCGCTGCCATCCGTCTCAGCAGTGTGCGTACCGGCGTCGACTTCGCCTACCTGATGAAGCTGGCCGCCACTGAAAGCAACTTCGAACCCGCGAGTGAGTCGGCGACCTCGTCAGCGACCGGCCTGTACCAGTTTACCCACGATACCTGGCTGAATACCCTGAAGACACACGGGGCAAAGTATGGCCTGGTTGCCGACTACGCTACAAACATCGAATACAAAGAAACCCGAAGCGGTTACCAGCGGCCCGTAGTGCGTAACGACAAGCTGTACAAGCACCTGCTTGCGCTGCGCAAGAATCCTCGCCTGTCGGCCATGATGGCCGCGGAAACGGTGCGTGATAGTCAGCAAACACTGGCGCAGCTGTTCAATCGAGAACCCACAGAAACGGATCTCTACATGACCCACTTCCTGGGTGCCGACGCCGCGATCACTTTCCTGACATCACTGGAACAAAACCCCGCTGCAAGTGCCGTAGAACTGTTCCCCGAGGCAGCGCAAAGTAACAGTGACATCTTCCACCTGGAACCCGGTGAACCGCGCACACTTAACGATGTGTATGCATACTTCGGCGAGAAGTTTAATAACCAGCGCTATGGTGACTACGAAGTTAACTCATCGCTCTGGCTGGCAAAGATATTGAAACTGGGGTCTGACCCCTATATTGTTCGTCATACCGGCGCAGGCCAGCATCCAGTGTCTTTCTACCAATGTCATCCTGAGCTGTTTTTGCGAAGGATCCATGCTTTGGCGATTTATAACAGCGGACAATGCCCGCCCTGCATGTTTCGAAGAAATAAACTGGGCCTGAGCACAACTGTTACTAACATATACAGTGGCCGGTGGCAGATAAGAAGTGTTTAGCTTTGTATTTGATAATCATTTGTCACTGCGCCTTTATCCTTAGCTCCCGCCAATCCTAATTCCTCTAAAGAATACCTGGTGGTGTTTCCAGATGAATCATAAAACACATAAGATGTCAGCTCGTTTTTTTTGTAGTGGCCACTAGCATTATTGTAATGTTTCACCATCATATGCTTTACCATCACTTCAATCTCAGCCGCAGACTTTTCAGATAAGAGCTTTTCGTCAATAGGTAATATCCTGCCTATATTTGCCATTCCACTCCAAAGACCAATACTGTAAATATGCCCACACTCGATTCTAGACGCATGACTCATCAGTTTATCAATCCAGTAGCCTTATCATTCATTGCATGTTGTGCTTCTATTGTTCGATTTTCGTTTATCTGTTTCTGAATAGTCATATCATTGCCCCTATCGTTAAAACATTTAGCAACACACTATTCCAGGTCGTTATAGTAAGCTCGAATAGCCTGGCGATTTCTTCACTCCATAGATAGTATATAGGAGTTAGATGACAGGATGTGAGGTACTGCTTTAAAGACGGAAACCGGGGTCTGGCCCCTGTTTTCAGGCCTTCGCAGACCAGTTTAATAGAAAACATTGAATAACCATATTTCGTCACCAGATGAACCAGATGCCCCTACATTCATAATGACAGGAAAATAGCTCTTCTCTCTGTACACCAGTCCATGCTCACAAAACCCCATACCCTGGATAACCCAAAAAAAGATGCCCTTCATCTGAAGCGATCTTTCACCCTGGTGGCAGCGTTTACCATTGCCCTGTGGTTAATAAAAATAGTCGAAGCATTGACTGGCGCCAGGCTGCACATATACGGTATTCAGCCTGGACAGCTGAGTGGACTGATGGGTGTTTTCTGGGCACCATTGATTCACAGTTCATTCTCACATCTGTTCGCCAACACCGCACCGCTGCTTATACTTGGTACCGCACTTTTATACGGTTACCCGAAATCAGCAAAGATAGTTGTACCTGCCATATACATCGGCACCGGTCTGTGTGTCTGGCTTTTTGCACGCCAGGCTTATCATATAGGTGCCAGCGGCCTGTCATTCGGTTTTATGTTCTTCGTCTTTACGATCGGCGCAATCAGGTGGGACAGGCGTGCAATTGCACTGTCCATGGTGGTGTTCTTTCTATACGGCAGCATGATCTGGGGCATCTTCCCGAACGAGCCCGGTGTTTCCTATGAAAGTCACTTCTTTGGCGCCATGATTGGCGTTGTTCTGGCGATACTGCTGAGAAACTATGATGCCTACTTGCCTGAGAAGGAGTATGACTGGGAAGATGAATGATGAAGACGATATAGAATATTATGATAAATAAACCGGGTCAGAGAGCAATTGTTACTAATATTTAGAGATAACTGCTGTCTGACCCGGTATTTGCTCATCTAAGATGATTTTTTAACAGGTTTATTGCCCCAGGATTTCGGATTTGACTTAAGTTACGCCCTTAAGTTAATT
>CAWKAL010000036.1:0-10001 GCA_963847575.1 uncultured Gammaproteobacteria bacterium | reverse complement strand
CCCTGGGTGTAAAGACGTATGGCCTTGATTGCATCATCATTGCCCGGGATTACGTAATCAATACCGTCGGGCGAATTGTTTGTATCAACAATGCCAAACACCGGAATGCCCAGCTTGTTGGCTTCGAGCACAGCAATATTTTCATGGCCAACATCGATCACGAACAATGCGTCGGGCAGGCCTTTCATATCCTTGATACCGCCCAGTACTTTCTCGAGCTTGTCTTTTTCGCGACTCAGGCTGAGGATTTCTTTCTTGACGAGTTTATTGACTGAATCATTGACAAACATTTCTTCGATATCTGCCAGACGCTGGATGGACTGGCGAATCGTCTTGTAATTGGTGAGCATGCCACCGAGCCAGCGATGATTGACATAGGGCATGCCACAACGGCTGGCCTCTTCGCCAACGATGCCGCGCGCCGCACGCTTGGTGCCGACGAACAGAACGGTGCCGCGCTGTGAAGCAATTTTGCCCATAGCGTTGGTCGCATCATTATAGAGCGGCAGGGTTTTTTCAAGATTGACGATATGGATCTTGTTACGTGAACCGAAAATATAATCGGCCATTTTAGGGTTCCAGAAACGGGTCTGGTGACCAAAGTGCACGCCAGCTTCGAGCATCAGGCGCATGGATACTGTAGACATGAGTTCTCCTGTCAGGGTTTTGCCTCCATACACCCCATGTAATAACCGAGATTTGGAAACCCTGAAGGTTATCCTGACGGCACCCTATTACATGTGTCGGTGTATGTGCGTAGTAAAATTAGATATAGTGACCGCGATGTCATCTTTTGCCGTAACTCAGGATGCATTCGTGGCAGAATATCGCCTTGTGAGCCGGGCAACACCCGGCGCGGCGGCTTTATACCATATATAGCCAAAGGAAACAATCATCGGAATAGCAGGCCTGGCCTGCATAGTTCTGCCAAGCCACTGAGAATAGAAGAAATATTACGTGTCTGTACATATAAAATCTGCTGCTGAAATCGAAAAAATGCGCATCGCCGGGCGCCTCGCCGGTGAGGTGCTGCAAATGATCCGCCCCCATGTTCAGGCCGGGGTGACCACGGATGAGCTCGACCGCATCTGCCATGACTACATCGTCAACGTTCAGCAGGCGATTCCGGCACCGCTGAACTACCATGGATTTCCTAAATCGATCTGCACCTCGGTCAACCACCAGGTGTGCCACGGTATTCCCGGCGACAAAAAGCTGAAAAACGGCGACATCGTCAATATCGACATCACCGTCATCAAGGACGAATTTCACGGTGACACCAGCAAGATGTTCTTTGTCGGCGAACCCCCGGTGAAAGCACAGCGCGTCACCCAGATCGCGCTCGAATGCATGCGCCTGGGCATCGACCTGGTCAAACCGGGCACCCGCCTCGGTGACATTGGCCATATCATTCAGCAACACGCCGAGCGCAACCATTGCTCGGTGGTGCGTGAGTACTGTGGCCACGGTATCGGCCGTGGGTTTCACGAAGACCCCCAGGTACTGCACTACGGCAAGGCCGGCACCGGCATGGTGCTCGAACCCGGCATGACCTTTACCATCGAACCCATGATCAACGCCGGCCGCCGCGATGTGAAACTGCTCAACGATAACTGGACCGTGGTCACCAAGGACCACAGCCCTTCGGCGCAATGGGAGCACACCATCCTGGTCACCGATGAGGGCCACGATATCCTGACCCAGTGCCCGGGTGATGAAATATGAAACCACTTGCTGCGCAGAGCAAGCCCGCCGATGCCATCGATGCGCTGCTGGACGAGCGCGCGCTGGCAAAAACCCTCGCTGAACAACCGGCACAGGCATTGCCCGCGCTCAAGCAGGCCGTCACCCATCTGAATGCGGGTCTCAAAGCGCTACTACCGGGCCGGTGCCGACGTCGAAGCCATTGTGCACGGCCGTGCGCGCATCGTTGATCGTCTGCTCATCACCGTGTTCCAGCACATTTTTACCGGCATTACACAAAAAGTATCGCTGGTAGCCGTGGGCGGTTACGGCCGTGGCGAGCTGCACCCGCATTCCGATATCGACCTGATGATTCTGCTCGAAGGTGACGAGAGCGATGCCACCCGCGCTGCGATTGAAAAACTGTTAATGCTGCTGTGGGACAGCCGGCTCGAAATCGGTCACAGCGTACGCACCGTGGATGAATGTGTGAACGAAGCCACGCGCGACATCACCGTGGCGACCAATATTATGGAAGCGCGTTTGCTATGCGGCGATGACGGCCTGTTCCAGCAGATGAAAACCCTCACCGGCCCGGACAACATCTGGGATGCGCAGGCGTTCTTTGAAGCCAAGCTTGAAGAACAGGTGATGCGCAACGGCAAGTTTAACGACACCGCGTATAACCTCGAACCCAACATCAAGGAAGGCGTTGGCGGCCTGCGCGACATACAGATGATCGGCTGGGTCGCGAAACGTCATTTCGGCGCCGAACGATTGCAACAACTGGTCGAACATAATTTTCTGCGCCAGTACGAACTCGATTCATTATTAAGAGGCCAGCAACTGCTGTGGCGCATTCGATGCAGCCTGCACTACCTCACAGACCGTCGCGAAGATCGGCTTTCGTTCAGCTACCAGCGCGACCTCGCGATTGAGTTCGGCTTCAAGGATGACCCCACTGGCGTCGAAGGCAACCTCGCCATCGAGCAGTTCATGCAGCAGTACTATCGCACGGTGATGGAACATGAACGGCTCAATGAAATGTTGCTGCAGCTTTTTCGTGAAGCCATAATTTATAAAGACCAGACCGGTGATCCGGTGCAAATCAACGATCAATTCCAGGTGCGACACGGCTACATCGAAGCCAGGTATCCGAATGTATTCAGGGAAAACCCCACCTGCCTGCTGGAACTGTTTTTGATAATGCAGAAACACGCCAATATTCAGGGTGTACGCGCAGAAACCATACGCCTGGTGCGCGAGAGCCGTTCACTTATCAATGATGATTTTCGCAACTCGGGCGATGCCAAATCGCTGTTTATGTCAATCATGCGACAGTCACGCGGCATCACCCACGAACTGCGCCGCATGAATCGCTATGGCATCCTTGCGCGTTATATTCCGGCATTCGACATGATTGTCGGGCGCATGCAGTATGATTTGTTTCATGCCTACACGGTCGACCAGCACACTTTATTTGTGGTGCGTAATCTGCGGCGATTTGCAGTGCCTGATCACTGCCATGAATTCCCGCTGGCCAGCGGCATTTTTCATCATCTGAAAAAACCCGAACTGCTTTATCTTGCTGGCCTGTTTCATGATATCGCCAAGGGTCGCGGTGGCGATCATTCCGTACTGGGCGCGAGTGATGCCAAACAGTTTTGTCTTGATCATGGCCTTTCCGACAGTGATGCCCACCTGGTCAGCTGGCTGGTACGCAATCACCTGATCATGTCGATGACGGCACAACGCAAGGACATCAGTGATCCGGAAGTGATTTCAGATTTCGCAACGCGTATGAAAAAACTGGAAAACCTGGATTACCTTTACCTGTTGACCGTCGCTGACATACGCGGCACCAACCCGAAACAATGGAGCAGCTGGAAAGACAAACTGCTGATAGAACTCTACAATAAGACCGCCCAGATGCTGCACACCGGCATCGAGCGTGCTGCAGATCGGCTGGAAACCCTCCGTATACACCAGACCCATGCCTTGCGCTCACTCGACCAGCTGGGTATCAGTGCGCAGAGAACACATACCTTATGGCGCTATTTCACCGACGATTATTTCATGCGCCATACTGCCAGCGAAATCGTCTGGCACACGCAGCAGATATCAGAACACCCGCAGGTTGATCAGCCACTGGTGAAATGCCGCACCGATGTAGATACCGGCAGTCTTGAAGTCCTGGTGTTTGGCAAAGGCCTCAAAAGCCCGTTCGCCAAAGTCGTCAGTGTCATCGCCAAGCTCAACCTCAGTGTTGCCGACGCGCACATTATGCTGAGTGAAAACGGCTACCTGCTGGAAACCTTCCGCATTATTTTTGCCAAGGAATCCGAAGCCCATCTTGATCACTATGCACTCGAGCTGGAACTCAAAATAGAACAACGCCTGAAAGATAATCAACAGCCGATTGATACCAGCCTGTGGGACAAGACATATGTGCATAAACACTTTTCTGTGCCGACAGCTATTGGTTTTGAAAATGACGAAGACCTGCCTACCACGCGCCTGCATATTTCAACTGCTGACAGGCAGGGCGTGCTTGCAGTGATCGCCAAGGTATTCATTGACTGCGACATACGCATTCATAATGCAAAAGTATCAACCGCTGGTGAAAAAGCCATAGACTCGTTTGATATCACCAACAAGAAAACCGGCACGCGTCTCGACACTGAAGACCAGGAAACCCTCAAACAAGCACTGCTTAAAGAATTATAAATACATATGTCCAATACGCTAGAACTTGCCCAACAACTCATTGCGCGCGCTTCAGTTACACCAGAAGATAATGGATGCCAGCAGTTGCTCGCCGAACGTTTGCGCGCACTCGGTTTCCACATAGAACATTTACGTTTCGAAGATGTAGATAATTTGTGGGCACGGCTGGGATCCGAAGGCCCCTTGCTGGTGTTCGCCGGCCATACTGATGTCGTTCCCACCGGCCCGGTCAATCAATGGAAGCATGATCCTTTTACACCCACCATCGACAACGGCAAACTCTACGGGCGCGGCGCGGCAGACATGAAAAGCAGTATCGCTGCGATGGTGTGCGCCTGTGAATCCGTGCTGCCGACGCAAAAACTCAGGGGTTCGATTGGCTTTCTGATTACCAGTGATGAGGAAGGCCCGTCAATCAATGGCACGGTCAAGGTGATCGAGCACCTCGAAAACCGCAACGAAAAAATTGACTGGTGCCTGGTCGGCGAACCTTCGAGTACGAACCACGTAGGCGATGTTATCAAGAACGGTCGACGCGGCTCGATTTCGGGCAATCTTACAATTCATGGTACCCAGGGCCACATCGCCTACCCGCACCTGGCCGACAACCCGGTGCATCGCTTTGCACCCGCGCTGAATGCACTGGTGAACGAAGCCTGGGACGAAGGCAATGAATTCTTCCCGCCGACGACATTTCAGATTTCGAACATTCACGCTGGCACCGGCGCTAATAACGTGATTCCCGGTGACCTGGACATTATGTTCAATTTCCGATTTTCGACTGCACTCACGGCCGACGAAATCAAACAGCGCACACATGCACTGCTGGATGCGCACAATTTAAAATACACCCTCGTGTGGACATTATCCGGGCACCCGTTTCTCACCCCCGGCGGCGAGCTGGTGCGCGCAGCCCAGGCCGCTATCAAGGCGGTCACCGGTCAGGACTGTGAGCTATCGACTGCAGGCGGCACTTCGGACGGGCGTTTTATAGCGCCCACCGGGGCACAGGTAGCCGAGCTGGGACCGATTAACGCCAGTATTCACAAGATTGATGAGCACGTCGACATTGACCAACTCGACGAATTACACGAAATATACCGGCATATCGTTATCGATCTGCTCGGCTAATTTGAGCAAGTCCTGATTTATCAGCGCTTGCATAAGGCATTACACAGCTGTTGAGCTAAAATCAAAGCAGAATGACAGAATAATAAAATGGGAAAAATGACATGAACCTCGAAAAAGTCGTCTTTAGTTTTTTCATGATACTGGCACTCACGCTGAATTTCGGTTTTTTCTACGGCGACGTCGACAATCCCGAGCACCATAATGTTTTCGAACTGCTTGCCGTGCTGGTGGTTAACATGGTTGCTACCGTCCTCAAGTTTGGCGATCGCTCACAAATGGGCGCAATGTTGCTTGCCACCAGCCTGGTAGCAGTGGTACAGCTGATATCGGCATCCATCGTCTGGTCCGTGGCCGTGCATGTACACGAAACCGGACTGACCAGTGCAGCCATGTCCACCATCGTTTCACTCAGTGGTGGCGCCATGCTGGCCAATATTATCTCGGTGATTCTATTGATGATCGAGGCCGCCATGCTGCGTCACTAAGGCTGGCAGCAGAACAGGCACGATGAATCTTGTCACCTCAATGATATTACGGCGCATGCGTGCGCCGTTTCTATTGGTCATTTGCGTTTATACAATTGCCATTCTCGGCATGATTGTGATCCCCGGCGTCGACGACGAAGGCAATGTCTGGCGCATGAGTATTTTTGATGCGTTTTATTTTGTGAGTTATACAGCGACGACCATCGGCTTTGGCGAAATACCCTTCCCGCTAAGCCATGCACAAAGGCTGTGGGCAGTCGTCACCATCTACATGACAGTGATTTCGTGGTTTTATGCCATAGGCAGAATCCTTACCCTGGTGCAGGAAAAAACCTTTCGCGAAGCTGCAACACGCTCGAGCTTCAAACGCGACATACGCGCCCTCGATCGGCCGTTCTACCTGGTGTGCGGATTTGGCGAAACCGGTCGCGCGGTGGTGAGTTCTCTGGCGGAAGAATGCTACCGAACGGTTGTCATAGAAATTAACCCGGACAACCTGAGCGAACTGACGCTGAATGAAATGCCCGAGTTAGTGCCTTCGCTTGCCGGTGATGCATCTGACCCCGAACAACTCGAACTTGCCGGCGTTCGTCATCCCATGTGCCACGGCGTTATTGCAGTCACACCCTCGGATGAAACCAATCTTAAAATCGCGATTACCAGCAAGTTATTGCACCCGAATATTCGTGTCGCCTGCCGTTCGGAGATCAAGGAATACGCAGACAACATGATATCGTTTGATACCGACTACATCGTCAACCCGTTTGAAACCTTTGCAAATATTTTTGCCATGGCGATGCACTCACCGTCGCTGCACCTGATTTACGACTGGCTCACAGGCTCACCCAATACCAAGCTGAGTGGCCCGGTATATTTCCGCTATGGCCACTGGATTCTGTGCGGATACGGGCGCTTTGGCAGACAGCTGTTTACGCATTTGCAAAAACACAACATGCCTACCACCATTATTGACCCCTCGGGTGAAGTTGAAGCCGAGTACAATGATGTTATCGAAAAGGGCCAGTGCACATTTATCAGGGGCATCGGGTTTGATGCCGAGACCCTTAAAAAAGCCGGCATTGATCATGCCGCAGGGCTGATCGCAGGCACTGACAACGATTCGAACAACCTTTCGATTATCATGACCGGGCGCGCGATCAATCCCGATGTATTCGTGGTAGCACGCCAGAACGAGCTCAATAACCGCGCCCTCTACCAGGCCACACGCGCCAATCTTGTGATGCGACCACGCGAAATTATCGCGCGCAAGATCCGGGTATTATTTCAGACACCCTTGCTGGTGGACTTTCTTTCACTTGCACGTGATCGTGACGCCGAGTGGGCCAATGTCACCGTCAGCCGTCTCAGTGCTATCGTCGGTGAAGTCCGCCCTCACCTGTGGACCGTGCTGATTGACAAGAAGGAAGCGCCCGCCGTGACCCAGGGACTGGAATTCGGCCGCAAGATTACGCTGGGGCATATCACCCAGGATCCGATCATTCGTCTCCAGAAACTGAAATGCGTGCCGCTGCTGCTGTCACGCGATGATGAAGAGATCCTGATGCCGGAAGTCGATGCTGAAATCCATGCCATGGACCGCATCCTGTTCTGTGGCACGCACGAAGTCAGGAACAGCATGCATTCCACGCTGAATGAAATGAGCAGCCTTAATTTTGTCATGACCCTGGTAAAAGAACCCGAATCCTATATCTGGCGAAAGATTTACCGGCATTACCACCGTGATGAGCGCCGCAAGAAAGAACGCACCCAGGCGCCAGGCAAATAACCCGACATTCGTGGTTGTAGCAGGAATTATTCAGCCTGATATAATGCCGCGCTAATGTTGGACACTGCCCCGATAGCTCAGCAGGATAGAGCGTCCCCCTCCTAAGGGGAAGGTCGCAGGTTCGACTCCTGCTCGGGGCACCACACATCCTTTCCGCATGTGACACACATACGGATTACACTCTGGAGATAAAATGACTAGCGTTACACTGGAAACCTCACACGGCAATATTGTTATCGAACTTGATGCAGACAAGGCGCCGGTCACGGTCGAAAATTTTCTCAGCTATGTCAGAGATGGTTTTTATGATGGCACGATTTTTCACCGTGTTATTCCCAATTTCATGATCCAGGGCGGCGGTTTCGATGACCAGATGATTCAAAAAACGCCCAACGACCCGATCAAGAACGAGGCCGATAACAAGCTATCTAATGATCGCGGTACCATTGCCATGGCGCGCACCAGCGATCCGAATTCAGCCAGTTCACAGTTCTTTATTAATCACAAGGACAACCATTTTCTGAACTACTCCGCACCAAATACACAGGGCTGGGGCTATTGCGTATTCGGCAAGGTCACCGACGGCATGGATGTGGTAGATGCCATTGCCAGTGTCAGCACCAGCAACAGTGGCGGTCACGCGGATGTACCGGTAGACGTTATCGTGATTAACAAGGCACGGGAAACCTGAGCACTGACCGCAGCATTGAACCAGCGACTGTTTATTTCCGACCTGCACCTGGCGCCAGAGCGGCCGGAAATCATTCACCTGTTTGTACGCTTCTGCAGGGAAATTGCCAGCCACTGTCACACGCTGTATATACTGGGCGATTTTGTCGAATACTGGCTGGGCGATGACGATGATGCCAGTGGCCTGCAACCCGCTTTCGACGCCTTGCACAAGCTCGCAGAACACGGCACTCAAACCTTGTTTATGCACGGCAATCGCGACTTTCTTATCGGCGATACCCTGGCAGCACGCTGCAATTTTAAAATCATCCCTGACCCCAGCATTATCCAGCTTGATCAGCAGGCCGCATTGCTGATGCACGGCGACACCCTGTGCACAGATGATGTTGACTATATGAAGTTTCGTAGCATGGTGCGCGACCCCGGGTTTCAAAAAGATTTTCTCGCCAAACCCCTGCAACAGCGCAGGCAAATTGCGCGCTCAATGCGCGAGAGCAGCCAGCTGGCCACCGCAGAGAAAAAACCCGAGATTATGGACGTCAACCAGGCTGCGGTTGAAAAAGCCATGCAGCAGCACGATGTCAATCTGCTGATACATGGCCACACTCACCGCCCCTCGATCCATCAATTTGATATTCAAACCAGGCACTGCACTCGCGTGGTGCTGGCAGACTGGTATGAAACCGGAAGTTACCTGGTGCTTGATAAACATGACACGCCCGTGTTGATGGATTTTGTATAGCAATCATATTCACCTGAGCGCATTATTATATGAGCACAACGCGCTATTCACAGCCTGTGTTTATCATCACCGGGAATTAATTACGCGGTAATGCGTCTATATTAAAAACCTGGCAAGTCAATTTCCCGTTTTAATACCAGCTTGCATCTGCGCGGGAAAACGACCTGGCTAATTCAAAGCCACTCACTCAAGGAGAGCACGATGAAAACCTGTTTATTGATAGTATCCGCCCTGATTGTATCCACCAACCTGATGGCGGCAGACGGAATGGTGAATATAAAAAGCAGTCAGAGTGTTAAGCAGACTGCCGATCGGCTGGTCGAAATATTGAATAACAAAGGCATGACCGTATTTAATCGCATCGGTCATTCAGACGCTGCCAGCGGCGTGGGCATTGATTTACGTGATACCGAGCTTGTCATCTTTGGCAATCCCAAAGCAGGCAGCCCGTTGATGAAATGCCAGCAAAGTGTAGCCATTGATCTGCCGCAAAAAGCACTGGTCTGGCAGGACGCCGATTCCGCCGTGTGGATATCATACAACGACCCTGCATACCTCAAACAAAGGCATGCGATTAGCGGTTGCGATGAAGCACTGAATAAAATCGGCAAGGCACTGGCGGGCATAACAAAAGCGGCTGCACAATAATTTTTCGACCGGGCTTGTTTTATCAGTCCACTTTAGCCTGCTATTTCAGGCTTAATCGTCCGGCGCACAGTAGTATTTACAGCACAAATTAATTAGCACGATAACAGCT
>CAWKAL010000035.1:0-4752 GCA_963847575.1 uncultured Gammaproteobacteria bacterium | reverse complement strand
CTAACAGGTTCTTCCGGCGGCGAAATACTGCTTTCTGTTTGTTCGATTCAGGTCTTATCGGTTTGGCCAGTCGAAAAAGCATAGTTGTTTACTCTATGCGTATTAACAATAACGGCTCCTGGTGGAGCCGTCATTGTTTTTAACTGGCGTCAAAGCTCGTCAATCATTTAGTTCGAGCAAGACAAGCACTATCTCGCCATGACAATCGACAACTTATCAAAAGGTAGTTTGCCAGCCCAGCGTCGCTGTCCAGTCGCTGCTCATTTGTACGCCGTCAACATTTTCATACACCGGCGCACCAATTTCAAAAGCCAGGCGCTGGTTCTGGGTCCAGCCTTCGGTCCCCAGCAGGTTCACGCCCAGCAGCAGATCAACTTCACTGCCACCGGTGTTGGCGGCATCAAATACCGGGCTGCCGCCGGTAATGATAATGTCGCGGCCCTTGATGCCGGTGTCATTTTTTGCGCTGATGCGTGCCGAGGTGCTGATCCAGTTTTGCCACTGGTTGGCGACCCACGCGGTGATTTCAAATACGTTGCCGAGGCGATAATCTTCCTTGTTGTCATATAAGCGCAAGGTCGCCTGCGCCTGTGCACCCCACGACAGATCATCAATTCGTGCGCTATAGGTAATACCCGGCATCAGGTCTACAGTGCCCGAACCCAGTTGCATGTTGTAACCCAGGCGATCGATATCCACCAGCTCACCCGGCAGGGTGCCCATCATGCCCGAGAACGGTGGCAGCATATAACCGCTTTCGGTAATGCTGCCCGTGGGCAGGCTGACACCGGCGTTAATGTGAAAATTATGTATACCGTCACTTTCAAGCCGGATCAGTGCAGACACCCGGGTATCACCGATACCAGAGGTCTTGCCGGTAAATGTGCCCACTTCGGTGGTGCCGGCCATGCCCTGGAATGTGAGTGATGTCATTTCTTTTTCAATGTAGTTGAACATCACCATCGCGGTGACATCATGTGACACACCGTACATTAATCCCAGCATGTGCATGCGCATGTCCATTTCGAGTGGCGACACTCTATAAGTGGGCGGCACAGTCATCAGGCGCGGACTGCCATCTGCAAAATTACCCATGCGCATGGTTTCACCACCCAGTGCATTCGGCAGCAGTGCAACTTGCTGCGGTGTCAGGTCATCAGTACCCGAGCGCATGCCATCCATGTGCATAGCCATGAACCGGTACGACGCCATCCACTGCCCCTCTTCCATCAGGTGGTCACCCATGACACCAATCGGCGCGTGGCTGTCTGGCCGATCGTGAATATGTTCAGCCAGCACACTGTTGCCAGCGGTTTGTAATGTCAGAAATGCTATGCCTGTGCACAGGGCTAATTTATTCATTTGTAGCGGATTCATCATTTTTCCCGGAATATTTTTTAATTGAACCCGTGACTAGAGCAGAATCCGTGCCAATTAAAAGTTCCTGTTAAATCCAGCGCTTATGATTTTCTCGGCTGATATTACCGGGTGATATCACACACTTTGTAGCTATTGTTTACAGAATCGAGAGATCAGGCCTCAAAGCTGCGCGGACTTGAGCCGCGGATTTCAAATTGAGACCTTACGCACAGATTGTGTACAGGAAATGATGAGAATAGAGAGACTTACCGGCAACCTGATACGCAGGCACTACATATGTAAAAAATCCTGATTGTTTTTTTCAATCTCCGGCATAAACAAGCATGAGTAACCGAAAAACTCATGCGGGAAGCCTGTAAAAAGACCAAATCAGGCTGAATAAGTGTAAATAATGCTGACACATTCTGCTCAAATAAGCATTTATTTTAGATTTCTTTACACAATTAATAATTAACGGATTACTAATGTTTATTTATCTTACTGATTGTTAGTTGTTTATTGAATAAGGCATAGATCTTGCGTTAGTTCCCCGTAGAAATATAAATGTTTTCAAATCACAGGATTAAAATGATGATTACACTCAATCAAATTATTCGCAGTCGTGCAGGCTTTGTCACCGCCGCCGCTGCACTGATGCTCAACCTTTCTCTCGCACATGCCGTGGCGTTCAATCCGAATGTTGTGATTACAGGCAGTACCGACTTTGATGAGTCATTTAGCCTCGGTGCCTCTGGTGACTTCAAAATAGTCTCAGGCGGCGTCGCCACAACTTCAACCTATGATGCCGCTTCAGCAGTTGCCCCCATAGGTGGCAATCCGTTGGCTGGTACGCTCACCGACATCGGCGATGGCTTCGGATTTACCGGCACAGCGTCCGCTACAGCAACCCTCGATGATATCGGTGACCCCAACGACCCCTTCGACGACGTGTACATCGAAGAATTATTTACTATCGGTTTTGACACCGCGATCAATGTCATTAACAACACATCTGTAATGCAAACGGTTGTGTTCAGGCTGAGCTTCAGCAATATGGTCAATGCAGATGATACTGCTGACTTTGACAACACAGGTATTACTGACGCCTATGCGCATTCAAACTTTTTCCTGTTTGATGACATCAGCATTGGCGATATCTTTTTCAGTGACCTGTCATCAGATACGTTGAATGGCGATGAGAATGGTGGAAACCTGATAGATCCCGCAACTTACGGCGCAACACTGACTGAAAGTGGCGACGTCTTATTCAGCTACATGATCAATCCTTCTGATGAGGTCAATCTGTTTATGAGCTGGACACTGGAGGGCGGTGATTATGTCGGTGGCCTGGCCGAGGCCGATTTAAACGCGTTCCTGAGTGTTGATCGTGTGGTACCGCTTCCAGGTTCGTTATGGCTGATGTTGTCAGGCATGCTCGTGCTGCTGCAGCGTGCTGTGCGGAGATAATCGCCTGGCATTTTAACTACGCAATATAAATGGGCATGCTACAGGCTGAATAAATGCCCAAAATCAGGAGAGGACAAATGTTAAAAAAATCTCTAAAAACCAGGTCGATCAAATCCATCACTACGCTGTTAAGCGCCAGTGCATTAGCCATGGGCGTGGGTTTCAGCCAGCCGGTACAGGCAGCCGATCCTTTCATTGCTGAAATAGTAATGTTCGGTAGTAATTTTGCACCACGTGGCTGGGCGTTTTGCAATGGCCAGTTACTTGCTATTTCATCAAACACGGCCTTGTTCTCACTGCTAGGCACCACCTACGGCGGTGATGGCGAAACCACCTTTGCCCTGCCCGACCTGCGCGGACGTTCACCGGTGCATTCCGGTGGCAACAGTGCTGGCCCGGGACTGGCACCTGTTCAATTAGGTGAGAGAGGCGGCGCAGTATCTCGCACGCTTACGCAAGCCCAGATGCCATCACACACGCATGTTGCAACGCTGAATGCGACCAATGATCGCGGCAATACTGAATATCCTAACGAAGTTGTCACCACGCCTACCAGCACGATGGAGTTCAGGAATATCCTCGCGACCAAGGCACGCACCAAAATCTATAAAGTCGATCCACCTGCGACCGGGTCGACGACTACCGTGCCCATGAGTCCCAGGTCAATCACAGTGGGAAATGCCGGTAGCGGACAATCATTCAATATTCGCAACCCGTACCTGGGTGTTAATTTCATCATAGCAACAGTGGGCATTTTCCCATCGCGCAATTAAACGGGCATACTTTAAATTCCGGAGAGAACAAATGTTAAAAAAATCCATTAGAATCAAATCTGTAAAATCTATCAGCGCACTGTTGAGTGCCAGCACCCTGGTTCTGGCTGCAGGCTTTAGCCAGCCTGCGATGGCATCAGAGCCGTACATTGGCCAGATCGAGACTTTCGGTTTTAACTTCCCGCCGCGCGGCTGGGCGTTTTGTGACGGGCAGCTGCTTCAAATCTCACAGTACTCAGCATTGTTCGCATTGCTAGGCACTACTTATGGTGGTGATGGCCGCACCAGCTTTGGCCTGCCGGATTTACGCGGTCGTGTAGCGCTACATCCCGGAACTGGGCCTGGTCTGTCGAGTATCCGATGGGGAGAAAAAGGCGGTAGCGAAACGCGTACTCTAATAACTGCTAACCTGCCATCGCACAACCATGCTGCCACGCTGAATGCAACCAATGAGCGCGGTAATAGCGAGTACCCGAATGATCTCGTCGATGGCGAGAACCCTGGCGATCCACAGGTAGAGTTCAGGAATGTGCTGGCAAGCAAGGCACGCACCAAAATCTATAAAGTAGAGCCACCGCAGGTTGATGCAACTTCGCCTCCACCAATCGTTACTGTACCGATGAGCGCCAAGTCGATTACAGTTGCGAATACTGGTGGCAGCCAGCAATTCAGTATCCGCGATCCTTTTCTTGGCATTTATCACTCGATAGCCCTTGTGGGTGTTTTCCCGTCGCGCAACTAAACGAGCATGCTTTAAATTCAGGAGAGGACACATGTTAAAAAAATCATTCCGTAATAGATCTATCAAATCCATCAATACGCTACTCAGTGCAAGTGCACTGGTGCTGGCCACGGGTTTCAGCCAGCCTGCGATGGCATCTGAGCCGTTCCTCGGCGAGATCGAGACTTTCGGTTTTAACTTCGCGCCGCGCGGCTGGGCGTTTTGCGATGGCCAGATACTTCCAATCAACCAGAACCAGGCGCTGTTCTCGCTGCTTGGTACTACCTATGGTGGTGATGGCCGCACCACTTTTGCACTGCCTGATTTACGCGGTCGTGTAGCACTACATCCTGGAAATGGGCCTGGTCTGTCGAGTATTCGACAGGGAGAAAAAGGCGGTAGTGAAACGCGTACTCTGACAACTGCTAACCT
>CAWKAL010000034.1:0-7320 GCA_963847575.1 uncultured Gammaproteobacteria bacterium | reverse complement strand
AGATTGCCTGGGTAGGCAAAACACAACAGGAATGCGATGCGCATAATATTCCGGTGAAGTTTGGCGTGTTTCCTTTCCTCGCGAGCGGCCGCGCACGTGCCATGAATGAGAATGAAGGCATGGTCAAAATCATTGCGCACGCTGATACTGATCGCGTGCTGGGTGTGCATATTTATGGTGCGCAGGCATCAGAGCTGGTGGCGACCGCAGCCAGCGCAATGACCATGGAAGCCACAGTAGAAGATATTCAGCTCACCGTGTTTGCGCACCCGACATTATCCGAATCGATACACGAAGCCGCATTACACGTTGACAAGCGTGCCATTCATATCAAGAATTGATGCATTAATCGCTGTTCCAGCAAACAAATCTCGGCGACTGCAAGGCATGCCTGTATAATCTATGCGGGTGTGTAAGCGCTCGGTAGAGAACACTCAAGACGAAAGAGACTTAAAAAATGAATCTGCATGAATTCCAGGCGAAGCAGGTCTTTGCGCAATATGGCATGCCAGTGCCGAATAATGCCGTGGTGGATACGGTTGATAAAGTTGATGCTGCAGTTGCGACGCTTGCTCAGGGTGGTTATGTTGTCAAAGCCCAGGTGCACGCGGGCGGTCGCGGCAAGGCGGGTGGCGTCAAGCTGGTCAAGACAGTCAAACAGGTAAAAACCGCAGTGGGCGACATGCTCGGTACACGCCTGGTGACCTTCCAGACCGGCGCCGAAGGTCAGCCCGTCAACCAGGTGTTGATCGAAGAAACCTGCAATATCGCGCGCGAACTCTATCTTGGTGCAGTGATTGATCGCGGGTCGCGGCGCGTGGTGATCATGGCATCCACCGAAGGCGGCATGGATATCGAAAAAGTCGCCGCCGAAACGCCGGACAAAATTCTTAAAACCACTATCAACCCGGTCACTGGCCTGCAGCCTTACCAGGCGCGTGAACTCGCTTTCGGTCTTGGGCTTGAAGGTGAACAGATTAAACAGTTCGGTCACCTGCTCGGCGGGCTGGCAAATATGTTTAGCCAGAAAGATCTAAGCCTGGTCGAAATCAATCCGCTGGTGGTCACAAAGCAGGGTGATCTGCTGTGTCTCGATGGCAAGATCAATGTTGATGACAATGCGCTCTATCGGCAGAAAGACCTGCTCGCGATGCGCGACGAGTCACAGGAAGATGAACGCGAAAATCGTGCCCGGCAGTGGGATCTAAATTACATTTCGCTCGATGGCGAAATCGGCTGCATGGTCAACGGCGCCGGACTTGCCATGGCCACCATGGACCTGATCAAACTCTGCGGTGGTGAGCCTGCAAACTTTCTTGATGTTGGCGGTGGTGCAACCAAAGAACGCGTCAGCGAAGCGTTTAAAATTATACTCTCGGACCAGAACGTCAAAGGCATCCTGGTCAACATATTCGGCGGCATAGTGCGCTGCGATTTAATCGCCGAAGGTATTATCGGCGCGGTCGAAGAAGTCCAGGTCAATGTCCCCGTGGTGGTAAGGCTGGAAGGCAATAATGCCGAGCGTGGCAGCCAGTTATTAATTGACAGCGGGCTCAACCTGGTTGCAGCCAGTGGCCTGACCGATGCAGCAGAAAAAATTGTTGCCGAAGTCAAAAAGTTAAAAGGGTAAAAACATGAGTGTACTCATCGATAAAGAAACTCGCGTCATCTGCCAGGGCTTTACCGGCAAGCAGGGCACGTTTCATTCCGAGCAGGCGATTGCCTATGGGACACAAATGGTCGGCGGCGTAACCCCGGGCAAGGGCGGGCAGCAACATCTTGGTTTGCCGGTGTTCAATACCGTGCGCGAAGCCGTTGATGAAACCGGCGCCGATGCCACGGTGATTTATGTGCCGGCGCCGTTTTGCAAAGATTCCATGCTCGAAGCCATCAATGCGGGCATACCGTTAATTGTGTGTATCACCGAGGGCATTCCCACGCTCGACATGCTGCAGGTCAAGATGGTGGCCGATGCGGCCGGCGCGCGCGTTATCGGGCCGAACTGTCCCGGTATCATTACCCCGGGTGAATGCAAAATCGGCATCATGCCGGGTGCGATTCATAAACCCGGCAAGGTCGGCGTGGTGTCGCGTTCAGGCACACTGACCTACGAAGCGGTAAAACAAACCACCGACCTGGGGTATGGCCAGAGTACCTGCATTGGTATCGGCGGTGATCCGATTCCCGGCACCAGTTTTATCGACTGCCTGAAGCTGTTCGAGCACGACTCGCAAACCGAGGCAATACTCATGGTCGGCGAAATCGGCGGTACCGCAGAAGAAGAAGCCGCAGAATTTATCCAGCTTGAAGTCAGCAAGCCGGTGGCCGCGTTTATTGCCGGTGGCACTGCCCCCAAAGGTAAACGCATGGGACATGCCGGCGCCATCATTGCCGGCGGTACTGGCACAGCCGCAGAAAAATTTTCCGCACTGGAACGCGCCGGTGTCACCACGGTGCGCTCACCCGCCGAACTCGGCCAGGGGATCCGCCAGGCCACTGGCTGGCGTTAAACTACCGTATTGATATTCAATTCTTGCCCGCATGCGGGCAATTACATAAATTATGTGAGTAAAAAATGAATCTGTCTGAACTGAATAAACGTTTTGGAATTACCGATCAACTCGATTTTGTAGAAGGCAAGGGTGGGTTAACCATTGCTGTCATTAAAAATAAATTCGCATCGGCCGTGGTTTCGCTCTATGCCGGGCAGGTGTTGTCTTACCGCCCTGTCAATACAAATTCTGACCTGATGTTTCTCAGTGAGCAGGCGTACTATCAAACCGGCAAGGCGATTAAAGGCGGCGTGCCGGTGTGCTGGCCCTGGTTCGGACCTGATCCGCAGGGCAAAGGCCGACCGGCGCATGGTTTTGCGCGCAACTCGGAATGGACAGTGATTGATTCCGGCACTGCCAGCAATGGTGCAACCCGGCTCGTGCTCGAATTAAAACTGAACGAGACTACCCGTGCACTGTGGGACGGTGAGATCGAAGCACGGCTGGATATTGAAGTCGGTGAGTCGTTAAAGCTCAAACTGACCACCACCAACAAAGGCAAAGAAACGATTGAACTCAGCCAGGCATTGCATACCTATTTTAATGTCGGTGATATCGCAAAAACGTCGGTGAACGGACTGGAAGACAAAACCTATATCGACAAGGTCGATGGCAGCAAGGAAAAAACCCAGTCAGGCGAAGTGACAATAAATACCGAAGTCGATCGCATATACACGGATATAAAAAACCGCCTGGTGATTAATGATATTGAACTGGGCAGAAAAATTCATATCGAGTCAGAAGGCAGTAACAGCGCGGTGGTATGGAACCCCTGGAAAAAGATCGCCGCCGGTATGGCCGACCTGGGTGATGAGGATTACAAACGCATGCTGTGTGTTGAAACTACCAACGCCGGTCCGGATATCGTCAGTATTGCGCCCGGCGGGCGTTATAGTATGTCAGCGGAATACTCTATAACACACGCCTGAGATATTGCGGGCGTTGATGCTGTTAGAAAATAGACAGGCGTTGCAGTTGCAAGTGTTCAAGTTTGAGCGGCATAGATTATTGTTTCTCTGCGGTAGTCGCCCACAGTTGCAAAATGTCATCGGCAATTTTTTTAACCGCCGGGTCCCTGTCTGCCGAGGCGGCCACGACAAAGCTGCGCGCGGCAGGCGTGTTCTGCTGATACAGGCCGCTGACAGCCTGCTGGCGCACGCGTGAATTAGTATCGCCCATCAAGATTTGCCCCAGCAGTAACATTGATCGCTGGTCTTTTATCCCGGCCAGGGTTTTTGCAAGCTCGGTGCGCACTTCGGATGAACTGTCGCCCATACTGGTTTCCAGTGCATCGAGCACGCCGGTGCCGCCAATGTCGCCAAGCGCAGTGACAGCGCGCTTACGAACCAGCGGATCAGCTTCATCGACAAGCGTTTGTTGTAGTGTATCCACAATATCGCTGCCTGCCATGCCTTCGAGATTATCTATGAACGCTATTTCATACTGTTGTTCGGCCGTGAGATTCTGGTAGTCAGGCATCCGCTCGCCAGGCTGTTCAGGCGCTATTTCTATATTGACGTTAGTGCTCTCATCGGAACCATGATTGTCATCACGTGCAATCAGCCACATTTCCTTTATCCTGCGATCGGTGTTGTTGCCGGTGCCGGCGGGTTCTTCTTCATACAGCATGACAGTGCTGTATCCGCGTGTCAGGTTTTCGAGCAGCCGGCTGAGCGGTATTGGATGAAGCAACCAGTCTTTCTGTTCCGTACTGATGTCATCAAAAAGCTTTAATTTGAAATTTGCAGATTCGCTGAGCCGTTGCAGAACAGCACCCAGTGTTGTCTGTGTTGCGTTGACTGAATAGCCTTCAGCAGTATGCCTGATGTCGATGACAACGGATTCATCTGGCTTAATGATGTCGCCAGTGTCTGCGTGCAGCTTGTTCGAATACGGCGTGGATATAACAATTAGCAGGCAGCCTAACGCCGCCATCAGGCAGGTGCGAGGCATGATGGCACTGCGTGCAAATGATATGTTTCGGTATGAACTCATGCTGCCTAATATACCACTAGAGAGCGGTTGCCGTAGATGCCTGCATAGTGGGTGTTGGTAGCCAGTGTGCCTGCTATCTGTAATAAGCGAATGTTTGTAACGGACTCAGCATGCTAATGTTAGAGCCAACCGCTACAGTAATACAGTGCGAATAACCAGGGATCGCTAAACCATCCACCATGAAGCCAGGCTCAGATACAAGCATTTTAGATACCGGCAGTCGACTGCATGGCCTGGACGGTCTGCGTGGACTGGCGGCGCTTGCTGTCTTCGGTGTGCACTACAACCAGATTATCGACGTAGACGTGCAGGTCGGGCCGGTAGACTTTTACCTGTTGCTGGCGAACGGTGAATACGGTGTTGCGCTGTTCTTTATCCTGAGTGGTTTTTTGCTGTCACAACCGTTCTGGAAATCGATGTTAAACGCTGCGCCATGGCCTGGTACCCGCACCTATGTCATCCGGCGACTGGCGCGCATCGTGCCTGCGTATTACCTGGCGCTGACAGTATTGATACTGCTGGCGGGCTACTGGCGATATCCACAGGCCTGGACCGATATCCTGTTGCACTACAGTTTCCTGTTCAATTACGCTGAATTTTCAATCTTCAGTATCAATCCGCCGTTCTGGACGCTGGCTGTCGAAGTGCAGTTTTACTGCCTGCTACCGTTGCTGTTTATGTTATTACGCAGGTGTTCCTTGCGCAGCAGTATTGCGGTTTTAATTCTGTTGAGCCTGCTTGCCTATGGTTTGAATTACTGGCTTATTACATCCATTGATCAGGTCATCCCCTGGCCATGGTCTACCGCACTTACCTGGGTACGTCCCTATGCTGCAGTGGTGACGCATTCATTGCTGGCGCACCTGCCGCATTTCATGATTGGTGTTGGTTGTGGCGGCCTGTGGTTGCATCTAAAAACGGCACGGTCGCAGTCTGTTGAAGTGACTGACGTGCGCTATGAGATTATTTTCTGGGTTTCGTTTGTGCTGATTTTTTTGTTACTGGCAACTGAGCTGGGTGACTCGATACAAATACCGTACGGCCGCTACGGCCTGCCACTGGTGCCGTTATTGCTCGGCACGATGATCATCAGCACGCCGCAAACACGCGTTGCCCGCAAATTGCTCGACAGTCGCGCGTTACGCATTCTCGGTACCTTGTCTTACGGGGTGTATATTTATCATTTGCCGGTGTTGCGGCTGGTGGACCAGGGCATGATGCAATCGGCGCTGGATGCGCGCGAGCACTGGTTGATGCTGGGTGTTATTTCGCTGCTGTTGAGCCTGCTCGCGGCAACGATTTCGTATTACGTAGTTGAGCGGCCGGTGTTAAAACTGGCGCATCGAAAAACATCGTAGTGACTATAAATCTATTTTGTCCCGCCAGCTGCAGCTGGAAACTGCTTGAGATAAGCGTCCACTTTTGCATCAAGCGCGGCGTTCCAGGTCTTCGGCATAAACTCGAGCACTTTATCCATCATTTCAGCGGCCAGCTTGCGTTGTTCAGCATCTTGCGTGCGTTTCAGGGAGATCGATAGCCACAGGTACGCCCTGGCGAGATCATCTTCATGCCATACGCCGGTCTCTGGATTGACAGGTGCATTGATATACAGCGCCGCGGTTTCAAAACAGGCGGGTTCATAGCCTTTGCTTGCAGCCAGCTCGAACCATGAACGCGCCACCAGTGGATCCCTGTTAATACCCAGTCCGTCACGCAGCATCACGCCGAGCTGATATTCTGCTTCAACCGACTGGTAACTCGCCGCGGTGGAGTACCAGTGCAACGCGGCTTCATAATCGCGCACCTCGGCTTCGTTTTTGTAAAACCGCGCCAGTCGCAGCATGGCCGGCACCGATCCCTGTTCAGCTGACTGCTGGCACAAGGACAGGCCCCTGGCCGGATCTTTTTCAACACCCTGGCCAGTGATATAGAGTGCCCCCAGGGAACACAATGAAGCGTGAATGCCCAGGTCTGCGGCCTTCTGATACCAGGTCGCCGCCTGCGCATAATCCACTTCACGGCCAATGCCCTCGGCATAGCAGCGTGCAAGTGCCGAGGCCGCTGCAGGTATTTCACCCCTGGCAGCCTGCTCGTGCCATTCACAGGCTTTCACCGGGTCAGGTGTTCGGCCCCAGCCGAAGTCATAAAACATCGCGATCGCATGTTTCGCCAGCGGGTTGTCTTTTTCTTCTGCGACACGCATATATTCCTTGAACGCCTGCTCATAGTCACCATCAGCCAGCAGCTTCTGCGCCTGGCGTACTTCGCGACCCATCTCGGCGTTTGCTGCGCCGGCAACTGTTAGCAGCAATGTCAGCAAACTTAATAATAAAACACGGTTCATATCACAGCTCGTTTATCCGGGTTTCTTGGCGGGGGGGGCAGACAAAACATCGCCGGGGTAAACCCGGCGAGTTTTTGGATATTATAAAACCAGCCGCTTAATTACGCGACGGGAAAAGACCCACGAGGGCTATCGAGTGATAAATGCCCAGGAAAGGGTCGCGGATACTGAATTGCTGGTTGCCACCAGTATTCGCAACTGTAATCGACTTGGGGCTCATCGGTACAGTAACGATTGGTGGAGGCGAAGTTGCATCAACCTGTGGTGGCTCTACTTTATAGATTTTGGTGCGTGCCTTGCTTGCCAGCACATTCCTGAACTCAATCTGAGGATCGCCAGGGTTCTCGCCATCGACGAGATCATTCGGATACTCGCTATTACCGCGTTCATTGGTCGCATTCAGCGTGGCAGCATGGTTGTGCGATGGCA
>CAWKAL010000033.1:0-3933 GCA_963847575.1 uncultured Gammaproteobacteria bacterium | reverse complement strand
GGTGTACTCCCATGTTGCCGACTGAATCACGGGAGATGTGTTTGCTTCTGGCCGCGTACTATCCTTCTTGAAGAAAAGATCCAGATCACTGAAAAGATCGATGTTCTTACCTTCCGTTTGTTCTTCCAACCAGCCACTCTTGTACAACTCCTTGATGAACAGCATCCTGGCCTTGATCCCTCCAGCCCCTAAATAGCAGTTTTGGTAAATAGCTGTTTTGCTGTCTTAGGTGACTAAGGTGTTTGCCGAAAAAATGCGCGAATTAGCCCAATATTTACGGGAAATGCGTAAATTAGCCCAAAAAAATTGCTTAGTTAGTGCGTATAACGTTATATTTACTATTAATCTCTTCATTTATCGACTTAATATTAATTTATTGATTGAAATCTAGCTTTGTTACGCTTTAACATTTTGAAAGTTAATGAAAATACAGTACTTTTCTACACCTCAATGCTTCAAGTTACTTAGGTTACTAAGGTCCTTTTTGGCTCAGTAAGTAAGGCCCTTAGGCAGCAATCTCTCACCTCCGCCAGTTTAGAGCCCAGCTACGTACTGCGCGCGCTGGGGCGCAACGACGAACTCGCGCACAGCTCGATCCGCTTCAGCATCGGTCGTTACACCACCGCCGAAGACATCGACTACACCATCAAACAGGTGCGCCGCGCGGTGGAAAAACTCAGATCCCTGTCACCGCTGTGGGACATGTACAAAGACGGCATCGATCTTGACAAGGTGGAATGGGTGGCGCATTAGGAGCAATGAATAATTAACAATGAATAATGAATAATGGAACACAGAAAATTAAGAGCTTAGTTATTCATTATTCATTATTCATTATTAATTATTAATTTGTAACAGCAACAAACACAGCAAAACAGCGTCTAATTATTTAACGCTGACACAGAGACAAACGAGGTAACCCACCATGGCTTATAGCGAAAAAGTACTGGATCATTACGAAAACCCGAGGAACGTCGGCAGTTTTGGCAAAGACGAAGCCAATGTCGGCACCGGCATGGTGGGCGCGCCCGCCTGCGGCGACGTGATGCGGCTGCAGATCAAGGTGAGCGACAGCGGCATCATCGAAGACGCCGTGTTCAAAACCTACGGCTGCGGCAGCGCGATTGCCTCGAGCTCGTTACTGACCGAATGGGTCAAGGGCAAAACCCTGGACGAAGCCAAAGCGATCAAGAACACCCAGATCGCCGAAGAACTGGCACTGCCGCCGGTAAAAATCCACTGCTCGGTACTGGCAGAAGATGCGATTAATGCTGCGATTGATGATTACCGCAACAAGCATGCCTGAAACGAACAGCAGCAAATGATTAATAAAGCGCCCGCTTTGCGGGCGTTTTTGTAAATGTGATTTGTTATTCGCTGACTATACTCCAGTGATTATGCTGAAAAACAAAATACTAAACAGTAATCAACATATTAATCGATCGCAGCTGGTTTTTATTCTGCTGTGCATCGCGATCAGCCTCGCTGGATGGCGCTGGTTCCAGTCACTGGCGCACAGCAGCCAGGCTGGCTTTATGGTTCCCGAATTTACCGCCTACGATGAAATCGCGCAGCGTAAGCAGGCATTCCTCGATTATCTCTATCCACTGGTGGCGAATGCCAATATCCGGGTTTTACAGGACCGGAAACAACTGCTCGAGATAGAACAACGTTTAGCGCGCAACGATGCACCCAATCGTGAGCAGTTAATGATGCTGGAAAAGCTGGCCCTGCGTTACGATATCGAATTCAAACGTCAAAATCCGCAGCACACTATCGACAGATTATTGAAGCGCGTCGACGTGGTGCCGGTTTCACTGGTGCTTGCACAGGCCGCGAATGAAACTGCCTGGGGGACTTCACGCTTTGCCACCGAGGCGAACAATTATTTTGGCCAGTGGTGTTACCGCAAGGGCTGTGGACTGGTGCCCGGGGCGCGCACGCATGGTAAAAATCACGAAGTCAGGGTGTTTAGTTCGCCCGCGGAATCGGTGACGGCCTATATGCGTAATTTAAACCGCAACCGTGCCTACGCCGAACTGCGGACGCTGCGTCACGGGCTGCGCCAGAAGAACAGGCCGGCAAGCGGGCACGCGCTGGCCAGCGGACTGGGGAAATACTCAGAACTTGGTAACACCTATGTCAGCAGTCTGCGCAGCATCATCCTCGCCAACCAGCTGCAGGCGTATACGCAAAAATTTTACACAAGCCTGGCCGACTATCCCGATTTACAGGCGCTGGTGGTTGGTCGCAAACACCTCAGCAGTATCACTCAGTACGATCTTTAAACCCGAAGATTTCCCGCCTATCCAGTTTGACAGCCTGCGTTTGCCCGCGTCAGCGGGTATAATGTGCGACTTTAGTCTGTCTTTCCGGGGAATGAAAAGTGCTAGAGGCATATCGCGAACACGTTGCAGAACGTGCATCTGAAGATTTACCACCCTTGCCACTCGACGCCGCGCAGGTGGCTTCGCTGGTCGAACTCATCAAGAACCCGCCGGCCGGTGAAGCACAATTTCTGCTCGACCTGCTGGTGCACCGTGTGCCACCGGGTGTGGATCAGGCGGCCTATGTCAAGGCTGCATTTCTTGCCGATATCGCCAGGGGCAATGCAGCGTGTGATCTGATCGATCGAGTCCGTGCAACCGAATTGCTCGGCACCATGCTCGGCGGCTATAACATTCAGCCGTTAATTGAACTGCTGGAATACGCCGAAACTGCGGATGCTGCGGCGACGGCGCTTTCGCACACGCTGCTGATTTACGATGCTTTCCACGATGTCGCTGATAAGGCGAAGACCAATGCGGCGGCTGCCAGCGTGCTGCGTTCCTGGGCGGACGCCGAATGGTTTACCTCAAAACCTGAACTTGCAAAAGAAATTACCGTGACGGTGTACAAGGTGCCGGGTGAAACCAACACCGATGATTTATCACCCGCGACCGAAGCCTGGAGCCGTCCCGATATTCCACTGCACGCCAAATCCATGCTGGTGAGCAAGATGCCCGTAGAAAAGGGGATGGGGCCACTGGAAACCATCGCGGAATTAAAAAAGAAAGGTCACCCGGTTGCCTACGTGGGTGACGTGGTGGGTACCGGTTCATCGCGCAAGTCTGCAATCAATTCGGTGCTGTGGCATATGGGGGTTGAAATTCCTTACGTTCCCAACAAGCACGAAGGCGGTGTTGTACTCGGCAACAAGATCGCGCCGATTTTTTTCAACACCGCGGAAGATTCCGGTGCGCTTACCGATCGAGTGTGATGTATCAGGCATGGAAACCGGTGATGTGATTACGATTCGCCCATACGACGGTGTAATCACCAATGAAGCTGGCAAAGAGCTTTGCAGCTTCACGCTTTCACCCACAACTATGCCGGATGAAGTGCGCGCTAATGGCCGCATTCCTTTGATCATTGGTCGCGGTCTGACCGACCGTGCGCGCGAGTACCTCGGACGAAGCGCATTCCGAGGTTTTTCTGCGCCCGGCGACAGGCGCAGACACCGGCAAAGGCTACACCCTGGCGCAGAAAATTGTCGGCAAGGCCTGCGGCGTTGACAGGCGTGCGCCCCGGCACCTATTGCGAACCGACGCATGACTACGGTGGGTTCGCAGGACACCACCGGCGCGATGACCCGCGATGAACTCAAAGAACTGGCCTGCCTGGGTTTTTCCGCCGACCTGGTGATGCAGAGCTTCTGCCACACCGCGGCGTATCCGAAACCGGTCGATATCAAGCTGCAGCACGAGCTGCCCGATTTCATGCAGAACCGCGGCGGCGTATCGCTGCGCCCGGGCGACGGTATCATCCATTCCTGGCTGAACCGCATGATCCTGCCGGACACGGTCGGCACCGGCGGCGACTCGCACACGCGTTTCCCGATGGGCATCAGTTTCCCGGCCGGTTCCGGCCTGGTCGCATTCGGCGCCGCGCTGG
>CAWKAL010000032.1:0-19081 GCA_963847575.1 uncultured Gammaproteobacteria bacterium | reverse complement strand
GGCAACATGATGTTCGCTGAACTCTCCTGAGTGATAGTCTGCAATATAATCCGGCTCACTCTGCTGTTTGAGATAGTTCACCACGTTATGCACTTCGTGGTCATCAACGAACGCGCCGTGTATGCGTGTCGGCATACTGCTACCCGCCTTCCATGTACAGCATGTCACCGTGACCGAGCAATTGTCTCGGCACCCATCTGATCGAGAATAGTGCGTGAATCCACCCGCGACGACACCTGGAAAGCAATGCGCGTGGGAATATTCGATTTAATCAGGCCGGTAATCACATCCACCGATGGACGTTGCGTTGCCAGAATCAGATGAATGCCCGAAGCACGCGCTTTTTGCGCCAGACGCGCGATCAGCTCTTCAATTTTTTTACCCACCACCATGAACAGGTCGGCAAACTCATCAACCACCACCACGATATACGGCAGGGGTTTGAGTTCTGACCGGCTGTGCACCCGGCGCTGCATCATCAGGTTTGAACAACGGATCTTCGATCGGCTTACCGGCTTCAATCGCATCTTTGACCTTGCGGTTATAACCAGTGATATTTCGCACACCCAGTGACGGCCATCAGAGCATAACGATTTTCCATTTCACCCACACACCAGCGCAGCGCATTGGCCGCGTCTTTCATATCGGTGACCACCGGTGTCAGCAGATGCGGAATACCATCGTAGACATTCAGTTCGAGCATTTTCGGGTCGATCAGAATCATGCGCACATCTGCGGGCTTGCTCTTGTACAGCAGGCTCATCAGCATGGCATTGACGCACACCGATTTACCCGAACCGGTGGTACCTGCGACCAGCAAATGCGGCATTTTGCCAGATCGGCGACCACCGGGTTGCCGGAAATATCCTTGCCCAGTCCCAGCGTCAACGGCGAAGTCGATTTGATCGTACTGTTTCGACATCATGATTTCGCTGAGCGAGACCAGTTCGCGATGCTCGTTGGGAATTTCCAGACCGACCACGGTCTTGCCCGGAATCACTTCGACCACGAGCACGCTGTGCACCGACAGCGAACGCGCCAGATCCTTGCGACAGCGAGGTAATCTTGCTGGCCTTGACGCCGGGTGCGGGCTGCATTTCGAAACGGGTAATCACCGGGCCGGGATGCACCGCGACCACTTCGACCTCGACACCGAAATCAGCCAGTTTGATTTCGACCAGACGCGACAGCGCTTCCAGCGCTTCGGTGGAATAACCTTTTTCGTGCGGCCGCGGCGGATCGAGCAGACGCAACGCCGGGCAACTCGGAATCGACCGGTGCTTCGAACAGCGCGATCTGTTTTTCGCGGTCGAGGCGTTCGGAGATCTCGACTTTTTTGACCACCGGTTCGATGCGCACTTTTTCGGTGCCGCGTGCTTCGCGATCCGCGCTGCGCTGCTTGTCCGCCTCGACCACCTCCTGGCGCTGCTGCCTCGCTTCGTCACCCGCGCGGCGTTCCTGGATATATTCGAACAGTGCCAGCGACTCGCGCTGCAGCCAGTGCCCAGGCTTTCATCACCGCCATGCCGATGAAATCGATACACGCGAACCACGACAGGCCACTGAACAGGGTGATGCCGGCGAGAAACACCGCGAGTAATAACAGGGTGGAACCCAGCAGCCCCAGCACACCGGCCATGGCCATCGCCCAGCCAGCGACCCAGAATACCGCCACCATCCAGCGGCAGGATGCTTCGGCAGAACCGAAAAATGCATGCTGGTGAGCGCACAGCCCGCGGCCAGGGTGACAAAAAACCCGGCCCAGCGAATCGCCAGCACGTGGTAATCGATTTCACCGCGATGGTTTTCTTCATCGACTACCGCGCAGCACCAGCCAGCCGCTGTAGGCCAATAATCACCGGGAACAGATAGGAGAGATAGCCGAACAGGCTGAACAGCACGTCGGCGAACCAGGCACCGACCACGCCGGTGGCATTATGCACCGCCTCGCGCGGGCCGGTGTGCGACCAGCCGGGATCATCGACATGGTAGGTCACCAGCGCAGCGAGCAGAAACAGCGCGATCGCGCTCAGCACCAGCATGGCGCCTTCACGCAGACCGTGCTGTACGTGCGTTTTAAGCTCGGTGCCTGTTGTTGTCGTTTTTGTACGGCGTGCCTGGGCCAATCAGTTCTTCCCGATGATGATGGTAGTCGTGTGGCCATGCTCGGCCAGATGCGACATTCTACCCAAGATGGCGGTGCGGTACACCCGCCGTATGCGAGTGCGGGACATTCAGCCATGCAGCGCCAAGTTCGCGCTGCAACACCGGATCGACCACCCGACCCGCCTGGATCGCGATCGCATTGCTGAGCTGAGGCAGATCCTCCAGCCCGGTGCTGGCCAGTTGCTGCACATAGGGCCGAATCGCCGCCGACAGCGACTGCGACGCCGTGCGCGGCACCGCACCCGGCATATTGGGCACCGCCGAATGCAGCACCTCAAGATGGCGATACACCAGCTCCTGCGCCGAGGTCGAACGAATGCCCTCGATGCAGCCGCCCTGGTCGATGGCGATATCGACAATCACCGCGCCGGGGTGCATGCGCGCGATGCTGTCCTGCCTCAGCACCACCGGCGCACGCCGGCCGGCGAGCATCACCGCGCCGATCACCAGGTCTGCGCGTTCACAGTGCTCGGCGATCAGCAGCGGCGTCCGCGCTATGGGTCTGGATCTGCGGCCAGCGCTGTTGCAGCGCGTCCAGCTTTGCCTGGTTCAGGTCGAACACGTGCACCTCGGCCTCCAGCTGCACAGCCGTGGCAGCGGCATGGCTGCCGGCAATCCCGGCACCCAGCACCACCACCCTGCCCGCGTCAGCGCCATCGACCCCGCCCAGCAGCACACCGCGGCCACCGCGATTGCTGAACAGCAGGCTGGCACCGCGAATGATCGACAGCCGCCCGGCGATCGCGCTCATCGGCGCCAGCAGCGGGAAGCCGCCGTGCGCATCAGCCACGGCTTCGAACGGAATCGCGGTCAGACCAAGATCACACAGTGTCGCAATCAGCCCGGGGTCGGCAGCCAGGTGCAAAAAACTGAACAGCAGGTGGTGCGACTGCAGCAGCGCCAGGTCCGGCGCCAGCGGTTGCTTGACCTTGACGATGAGCTCGGCGCTTGCATACAGCGCCGGCGCATCGGCCACAATACGGGCACCCACCGCGGCGAAGGCCGCATCGTCATAGCCACTGTCGAGGCCGGCGTTCGATTCGACAATGACTTCGCAGCCAGCCGCGATCAGCTGTGCGCAATCAGCCGGCACCAGCGCCACGCGGCCTTCGCCAACCATACATTCTTTCGGGATACCTGTTTTCATCATCCTGTATTATTCCACGGCTTTACAGCACGGCCGCTGATATCTACACATATAGCTAAGTGACTTTTCTGCGATGCCTGCTGTCACACACATCCAGCTGCGCACGAGTGTACAGTTTTGTTAACATTGACGCCTTTACCGATTCAAAGTTTCTGGAGATTATTTCATGAGTGAAACCCGCCACGCCCGATTACTGATCCTGGGCTCCGGACCCGCCGGCTACACTGCGGCAGTCTATGCCGCGCGCGCCAACCTCAACCCGGTGTTGATTACAGGGATGGAAATGGGCGGACAGCTCACCACCACCACCGATGTCGATAACTGGCCGGGTGATAACGACGGCGTACAGGGCCCCGAATTAATGAACCGCATGCAGGCCCATGCCGAGCGTTTTGGCACCGAAATTATTTTCGACCAGATCAACAGCGTGAAACTCGACAGCAAACCGTTTACCCTCAAGGGCGACTCGGGCGAATACACCTGTGATGCACTGATTATTGCTACCGGCGCCAGCGCCATGTACCTCGGCCTGGAATCGGAAGAAGCCTTCAAGGGCAAAGGCGTATCAGCCTGTGCCACCTGCGACGGTTTTTTCTACAAACAGCAGAAAGTCGCCGTGATCGGTGGCGGCAACACCGCGGTGGAAGAAGCGCTGTATCTTTCCAACATAGCGTCTGAAGTCACCCTGGTACATCGTCGCGATGAACTGCGCTCGGAAAAAATCCTGCAGGACAAGCTGTTCGAAAAACAAAACAACGGCAATGTCACCATCGAATGGAACCATGTGCTCGACGAAGTGCTGGGTGATGACCACCGGCGTGACCGGCATGCGCATCAAGAACGTCAAAGACGACAGCACCAAAGACATTGATCTATCAGGTGTATTTATCGCTATCGGCCACAAGCCGAACACGGCAATCTTTGAAGGTCAGCTCGAAATGCACAACGGTTATATCAAGGTAAACAGCGGTCTCGAGGGCAACGCCACTGCTACCAGTGTTGCTGGCGTGTTTGCCGCGGGCGATGTCATGGACCATGTCTACCGCCAGGCCGTGACCTCGGCGGGCACCGGCTGCATGGCCGCGCTCGATGCTGAAAAATATCTCGACGCACTCGCGAAATAAAATCGCCCTCACACACTTGTTGTTTAAGCCACAGAAATGATTGCCAGTGTTGTTTCCAGCATCGACGAGCTTGATGCCCGCAGCTGGAACACACTGCTCAATTCTGACTACCCGTTTTTACAGCACGATTTCCTGCTCGCCCTGGAACAGCATGACTGCCTGGCATCCTGGGGCTGGCAGCCGGTGTATTTTGTGCTGCGCGAGAATGACGAACTGGTGGCTGCCTGCGCCAGTTATATCAAGACCAATTCCTACGGCGAATTTGTGTTTGACTGGGCGTGGGCCGATGCCTATCAACGCAGCGGTGTTGAATATTATCCCAAGCTGGTCACCTCGATTCCGTTCACCCCGGCACAGGGCGCGCGCCTGCTGGCAAAAAACAATGACGCGAATCTAAAACAGCAACTCATTAAATTAATTCTTGGCTTTTGCGAAAAACAAAAACTGTCATCCGCGCATTTCCTGTTTTGCGAAAACGATGACATGGAAGCCTTGACCGAGGCGTCGTTGTTAACGCGTTTTGATTACCAGTTTCACTGGCATAACCAGGACTATAGCTGTTTCGATGATTTTCTCGGCGCGCTCAATGCCAAGCGCCGCAAAAATATCAAACGTGAAAGACGCAGTGTTACAGAGAGTAACATTCGTGTCGAAGTTATTCCCGGCGAACAACTCAGTGAACACCAGTGGCAAAAACTCTATGATTTTTACCGCGTAACGTTTCTACGCAAATCAGGCGCACCGACATTTACCCTGGGATTTTTCAGGGCGGTAGCGCACTACCTGCGCGCAGTGTTTGCTTTTAATGAGAATGAAATTGTTGCCGGCGCTATTCTCTATGAAGGTAATAATACTTTGTATGGTCGGCACTGGGGCAGTCTTGATCACTACGACCAGCTGCATTTCGAAGTGTGTTATTACGCCGGCATCGAGTATTGCATCAGGCACGGCATTGCGAGGTTTGAACCCGGCGCACAGGGCGAACATAAAATATGGCGTGGATTCTTGCCGGTCAAAACCCGTTCTGCGCACTGGATTGCACACCCGGGATTCCGTGAGGCCATTGCCGAATTTCTGCAGCGCGAGGCCCGCGGTATGCAGCAATACGGCGAGCAATTGCTGGAAAGCAACCCGTATCGCCAGTCGAACACGGTTTGAGTATTCATGTACGAACTCCCGATTATCTGGCTGCCCGATGATTTCAGTGGTGTATTTCCCTCGACCCGGCTGGCCCTGCTCGACCCCGATGGCCTGCTCGCCGCGGGCGGCAACCTGAAACCTGCGACCATTCTGCAGGCGTATTCGCAGGGTATTTTCCCCTGGTACAGTAGCGACCAGCCAATCCTGTGGTGGTCACCCAACCCGCGCTGCGTATTGTTGCCGCAAAAATTTCATATCTCGCGTAGCTTTCGCCGCACTTTGAATAAACAGCCGTTCGAGATTCGCGTCGATACTGCCTTTCGTGACGTTATGCTGGCCTGTGCTGAGTCACGGCCCGACCAGGAAAGCACCTGGATTACCGATGAAATGCTGGACGCGTATTGCAGCTTGCATGACATGGGTTACGCACATTCGGTGGAGTGCTGGCACACTAACAGGCTGGTCGGTGGCATCTACGGTCTGCAGCTGGGCGCTGTTTTTTTTGGTGAGTCGATGTTCAGCCGAATGAAAGACGCCTCCAAAGTGGCCTTGCACCACGTCTGTACTGTTATCAAACCGGCGCTGCTCGATGCCCAGGTGTATTCGCCTCATCTCGAATCCCTCGGCGCCGAGCTGATCGAACGTGAAGATTTTATCCGGCTGCTGCAGGCACACATTCGCTGATTTGAAACAGGCCTCGCTTCGCTTCAAGTCATGACTTCGCTATAATCCTCAAAATTTTTCCCAGGACCGACAATGAAATTCATCGAAACCCGCGGCAATGACGGCAAGCACCCGGCAAAGATCAGCTTTTCGGAAGCGATCCTGTCACCGATTTCATCGTTTGGCGGGCTGTATTCACCCGAATCACTGCCGATGCTGGGAACTGAATTTATCAGCGCCCACCTTGATGCCGACTATAAAAGCCTCGCCCGGGATATCCTGGCGGCATTTGAAATCGATATCGATGCTGCTGTTATCGAGCGCGCGCTGGCACTCTACGACCAGTTTGACGACCCGAAAAACCCGGTGCCCGTTGTCAGGGTGAAAGATGACCTGTATATCAGCGAGCTCTATCACGGACCAACGCGTGCCTTTAAAGACATGGCATTGCAACCTTTCGGCATCGTGCTGTCATCGATTGCGCAACAACGTGATGAGCACTACCTGATACTCGCGGCCACTTCCGGTGATACCGGACCCGCGGCACTGGAAACATTCAAGAACAGGGCCAACGTGCGCGTTGCCTGCATGTACCCTGTTGGCGGCACCTCGGATGTGCAACGCCTGCAGATGGTGACAGAAGACGCGCCCAATCTGAAAGTCATCGGCGTCAGGGGTGATTTCGATGACACCCAGAATGCGCTCAAGCGCCTGCTGGATTCAGACACGTTTAAACAACAATTGAAAGACAAAAAATATTCACCTCTCGGCGGCCAACTCGGTCAACTTCGGGCGGATTATTTTCCAGACGATTTACCACGTGCATTCCTATCTCGAACTGGTGCGCCAGGGCGTGATCAGCCTCGGTGAAAAAGTCTACCTGGATGTGCCCAGCGGCAACTTCGGCAACGCGCTCGGCGGTTATTACGCGATGAAAATGGGCCTGCCGGTTGAAAAGATCCTGATTGCATCCAACAAAAATAATATTCTTACGCGCTTTATCACTACGCGGTGAATATGATCTGCGCACAATCGGTGTCGTGCCCACAACCTCACCGGCGATGGATATCCTGATCTCATCCAATGTCGAACGCATTCTGTTCGATATGTTTGGCACCGCGCGCACCAAAGAACTGATGCAGGCATTGAGCAAGGATAAATTCTATGCCCTGAGCGCAGCCGAACTTGAAAAAATACAGGCCATATTCTCGGCTGATTTTTGCGAAGACGCCGAAGGCAAGGTCTACATCAAACAGGCGTTTGACAACGGTTACCTGATGGATCCGCACACCGCGACCTGCTTCAAGGCCTACGACACCTGTCGTGAAAAACCGTTGAAAACGATTGCCTACTCGACCGCCGAATGGACCAAGTTTTCGCCCGTGATCGCCAATGCGCTGACAGGTGAAGTTGATGCACATGATATTGATGCGCTCAAGTCCATCGCCGATAAGGCAAACATCAAGATCCCGGCCGTCATAAATGACCTGTTTGACAAACCCGTGACACAAAAAAGCATTATTGAAAAACAGGCAATCGAGACGGAGATTCTCGACTTTTTAGATTGACGGTGGCGTCATTACATATCGGCGTTTTCGCGTGCCATCGGGTTCTTATAAACACAACGCTTACTGCACCCATTTAGCAAGCAGCGCTTCCATTTGCTCATAATTGAATGGCTTGCTTATAAAATCGTCCATGCCGGCTTCCAGGCAATTTTGCTTATCACCCGAAAGCGCATTCGCAGTCAGGGCAATAATCACCTGCCGCACGCCGCTATCCGCTTCCAGGCGCCTGATATCGCGTGTCGCCTCGAAACCGTCTTTGACAGGCATCTGGCAGTCCATCAACAGGACATCGTAATTATTATTTGTCAACATCTGCACTGCCTCTTCACCATTGACCGCGATATCGACATTACAGCCCATTATTTCCAGCATTGCCATGGCGACTTCTCGATTCATGGCATTGTCTTCTGCCAGCAGTATTTTCTTATGTATGAGTTTTGCGTCATTGCCTGGATGCATATTTGTTCCCGTATCGTTCTCACTGGCGAGTGCAGCGGGCACGCTGAATGTAAATATCGAGCCGGCACCTGCTTCACTCTCGACAGCGATCTCGCCACCCATTAATTCAATCATTTTTTTAGAGATAGCCAGGCCCAGCCCGGAGCCGCCATATTTTCGCGTCATCGATGTGTCCGTCTGCACGAATGCATCAAATATAGATGCCAGCTGATCTGCTTCGACCCCGATACCGGTATCGCGCACTTTGAATTCAAGCATCAGCCTGTTATCTGTTAAATCACGGGCGCTCAGGCTGACATGGATTTCACCTTGCCTGGTAAATTTTATTGCATTGCCGACCAGGTTCACCAGCACCTGCGTCAGACGTGCGCTATCACCGCTGACATTTCGCCTGGCATCCGCTGGCACATCCTGTGTGAGCACAAGCCCCTTTGCAGTCGCCTGTTCACACATAATGTTGATGACATCATCAACCAGCTTACCGACGTTAAAATTTCGTTGTTCCAGGATCAACTGGCCCGCTTCGATCTTGGAAAAGTCGAGGATATCGTTGATGATCATCAACAATAGTTCGCCCGATTTGCGGATGACGGTGGCATATTTTGCCTGGCTGTCTGACAAGTCTGTCCGCGCCAGCATGTCGGCCATACCAAGAACACCATTCATAGGCGTGCGGATTTCGTGGCTCATGGTTGCTAAAAATTCACTTTTGGCCTGGCTTGCTTTTTCAGCGACTTCCTTGCTATGAATTGCCTCATCCATCGCCAGTTTTAAATCATGGGTACGTCGTTCAACAGTTTGTTCCAGTTCTTCACGGTATACCCTGAGTCGATCATCACGTGATTGCACATGTCCCAGCATGTCATTCAAGCCTTGCGTGATAACGCCGATTTCATCCCGGGTTGTGACCGGAAGCCTGATATTAAAATCGTGCTCATTCGATACTTTTTTCATACCCTCAACAAGGCTTTCTATCGGGCCTGTAATTTGTTTATGCATATTGCGTGAAAACCTGGACACACCCAGCATGATGACCAGCCAGATAGCCACGATAATGAAAAGATGCTGTAACACCGCAATGTATAGCTGTGACTGTGTCGCCTCGATAAACAAGTAGGCAATTATTGTATTTTCAAAATAAACGGGTTTGAGAACATCTATGAATGAAAATGTAGTGCGGTAGCTCAGCACACCAGATCTCGATGCGCTGATACGCCAGTCCTGATCTTCTACAATAATTTCTCTCGTCGCCTCATCCATGGGCGTTGATACATATTCTTCCCAGTCTGGCGTGTAAATAACCGCGGCGGAAATCATCGGCTCCTGCTGTAAAGACTCGAGCATCTCAGCCACGGCATTTGTATCATCAAATACTATGGCTGCGGTTACATTGGTGCCAATCAGCTCAGCGAGGGCCGATATCTGCCTGACCATGCTCTGACGATAGGCGAGTATATCCAGCAAAATGAAAGCGATGGCAGCGACAAGCAAAGCTGTGCCACTGACAATCTTGATCATGTTCTTCAGTTTATTGGCAATGCTTTGATCAGTCATTACGTACTGTTGCTCTTCTGCATCCAGAAAGGCATACATACCCGGTAACGTGACAAATTTCCATGCCAAACTGGCATGGGCTCATGGAACAGAGGCAGCCAAAAGTATCAAATACCCCCATCATCTTAGTCGGCAATGATGATGAAATCTTAATTTGCTGGATCAGCAAGATAAAGCCAACTCAATGGCCGACTGGAAGGAACACCCAGCGCCCTCCCTGGCACTGAGACAGGCAAACAGGCCTGGATTACTGTTTTCTACCCAGGTGCTCCACCCGGATACGCGCGACGCTATCGACAATCTCCTTGAAGCTTTCGACTTCAGCCAGCGCCGCATTCATATTGCTTTCTTTCACTTTCTGCGTGAGCAGTACAAGATGCACTTTGTCGACACCTTCTTCCGGCTCCTTTTGCAAAACCGCCTCGATGCTGATGTTGTGCTTGGCGAACACTTCGGATACTTCTGCCAGCACACCCGGCTTGTCCAGCGCGGTCATGCGTAGATAACAGGCGGTGTCGACCGCATCGACTGGCATCACCGCAACACTCGACATGCAGTCAGACTGGAAACCCAGCAGCGGTACTTTTTGCGAGACCGGCGCATCCAGTGTGCGTACGGTATCGATAATGTCGGCCACCACGGCGGATGCCGTGGGTTCGGCACCCGCACCTGCACCGTAATAAAGTGTCGGCCCGACCGCATCGCCCTGTACCAGCACTGCATTCATCACACCATCGACATTGGCAATCAGGCGTTTTTTGGGGATCAGCGTCGGGTGCACCCGTAACTCGATGCCGTGCGCGGTTTTGCGCGCGATGCCCAGGTGCTTGATGGCATAGCCGAGTTCCTGGGCATAATTCACATCATCGGTGGTGATCTTGCTGATGCCCTCGGTGTAGCACTTGTCAAACTGCAGCTCGATACCGAACGCGATCGACGCCAGGATGGTGAGCTTGTGCGCGGCGTCGATACCTTCGACATCGAAGGTCGGATCGGCTTCAGCATAGCCCAGTGCCTGCGCTTCTTTCAGCACATCATCAAACGCTCGGCCCTTGTCGCGCATTTCAGTCAGGATGAAATTGCCGGTGCCGTTGATAATGCCCGCAATCCACTGCACCTGGTTGCCGGCCAGGCCTTCGCGCAGCGCCTTGATAATCGGGATCCCGCCTGCGACCGCGGCTTCATACGCCACGTTCACGCCTTTGGCATTCGCCGCCTGGAAAATTTCTGTGCCGTGGGTGGCGATCAGCGCCTTGTTGGCTGTGACCACGTGCTTGCCGTTGGCAATCGCCTGCATCACCAGGTCTTTCGCCAGGGTATAGCCGCCGATGAGTTCGACCACGATCTGCACCTCGGGATCATTCACCACTTCGAAGGCGTCTTCGGTCAGTTTCACCTTGCTGGCATCCAGTATTGTCTGGCTGGCAATACCGAGACCGGCGGCGTGGGAAATCTCAATACCACGACCGAGCTTGCAGCGAATTTCCTCTGCGTTGCGCACTAACACGGTGGCCGTGCCACCCCCAACAGTACCCAGGCCAAGAAGGCCGACTTTGACAGCTTGCAAGGAAATCTCCCGTCTGACTTACACGATAAAGCCGCGAATTCTACTGCAATCCACCCACGCGCGCGACTCACGTATAATGTCGGGCAACACCCACAGGCAATATTCAATCTGATGAAATTCAGCGAAGACAATCTCGGTGAAGGCTATTACGTCACCGCCTATGACACCGGTCGCATCCTGGTGAACGGCCGCGGCTTCGAGCAGAGCCTGATCCTCGCCCCCGACGCGCTGGTGGAAAGCTGGCCGGTGGGCGATATCTCGCACCTGGCAGCGGCCCATTTCGAGCCCATCATGGCGCTCAACCCCGAGCTGGTATTACTCGGCACCGGCACCACGCTCAGTTTCCCCGAGGTGGCCTGCTATGCACAGATCATAAACCTCGGCATCGGCGTAGAAGTCATGGACACTGGCGCCGCCTGCCGCACCTACAACATCCTCATGGGCGAAGGCCGCCGCGTGGTGGCGGGGTTGATATTGTAGGGGATGAAATAATAAAGCCAATGCGCAACCGCAGAGGCGCAGAGGACGCGGAGAAAAGCAATTATAAGTGTAAAAAAGATGTCGACCGCAAAGTCGCAAAGAGCGCAAAGGATAACTTTCTGGTTATAAACAAGATCTATTACGACAGCGACATACCGAGACGTGGGGTGCGTTTTTCAATTTCCTGCTGAGAATTATTTTTTAAGCATTTAACAAGAATAATTGAGGTTTTCCTTTGCGCCCTTTGCGTCTTTGCGGTCAATTGTCTTTAACACAAATAATCTTTTCTCCGCGTCCTCTGCGCCTCTGCGGTTGCGCTTTTAATCTTGAAAACCACAATAACAAATATCACACCCAAAAAAAACCGGGAATGTTTCCATTCCCGGTTATAGGTAAGGGCTTTTTTATTATTGTTATTGTATGGGTTATTCCTGGAACAGAAGCTCTTCTGTAAAGCCCTGGTTTTCCAGAATCTTGCGCAGTTGCTTGAGGGCATCCATCTGGATCTGGCGGACGCGTTCACGGGTGACACCCAGTTCGCGGCCGACATCTTCCAGCGTGGTACGTTCGTGGTTGTTCAGACCGAAACGGCGCACCAGCACTTCGCGCTGTTTTTCCTCGAGCTGGCCCAGCCAGACTTCCAGGTTGGCCATCACGTCTTCGTTCTGTAGTGTTTCCGGGGGTGCCGGAATACGCTCATCGGCGACGATTTCCAGCAGCGGACGGTCATTTTCCTTGCCGACGGGCACATCGACCGAAGTGACTCGGTCACGCAGGCCCAGCATTTTCTCGACACCGGCCACCGGCTTGTTGAGCATTTTGGCGATGTCTTCTGCGGTCGGTTCGCGGTCCATCTCCTGCTCCAGCTTGCGGGCTGCGCGCAGGTAGACATTGAGTTCTTTGATAACGTGGATCGGCAGCCGGATAGTGCGCGTCTGGTTCATCAGGGCGCGTTCGATAGTCTGGCGAATCCACCAGGTGGCATAGGTAGAAAAACGGAAACCTTTTTCAGGATCGAATTTTTCAACCGCGCGAATCAGGCCAAGGTTGCCTTCTTCGATCAGGTCGAGCAGTGCCAGCCCGCGGTTCATGTAACGGCGTGCAATCTTCACCACCAGGCGGAGATTGCATTCGATCATTTTCTTGCGCGCTTCCATGTCGCCTTTCAGCGCAAGACGCGAATAATAAACTTCTTCTTCTGCGGTGAGTAAGGGCGAGCCTTCGATTTCGCGAAGATACAGGCGGGTCGCATCGAGTTCCTTGCGGTTAACCCGGGCAGTTATATCAGTGGCTTCAATTTTCTTGACGGGTTTTGATTTGGGCGCCTTATCTCCCGAATCATCATCGCCCACATCAACACTGTCGTCATCTATATCATCTGCCATCAGAATCGCAGCATCCACGTCATCATCGTTTGCTTTAGCAATAATCTCTCTCATAATTCTACCCTCACCCCATACGTGTTTTTATAGTTATATTTATATACGTTTCGGCCTGAGAAGATGTTTCCTTAATTGCCCTTTATTTCCATGAACTTACAAGCCCTTTCTAAACTTATCCGTAAGTTGAAAAAACTTATAGCATTAAATAAGTTTTCGAAGCAAGCATTTATTTTAAAAAATATATGATTTTTTTGAACTTTTTGGCAAAACCACACTATGTTGTGCTTTTGCTGAGACCGATCAACTAGCTGGCAGATAGCGCATCGGGTCGACAGGCTTGCCATGCTTGCGAATTTCGAAGTGCAACTTTGGTTTATCGGTGCCAGTTTTGCCAAGTTCGGCAATACTCTGCCCTGCTTTCACCTGTTCACCCTCGCTCACCAGCAGCTTGCGGTTATGCGCATAGGCGCTGAGATAGGAATCATTGTGCTTGATAATCACCAGGTTGCCGTAACTGATGAGTCCATTGCCGCTGTATACCACCTTGCCCGCAGCGGCGGCGCGTATCGCCACACCTTCGCGACCGGCGATATCAATTCCCCTGGCATCGGTCCGGCGACTGTTGAAACGCGACAGTACTTTGCCCCGCACCGGCCATTGCCAGCGATCCACGCGCGGGTTTTTCGCTACCGGTTTGGTCGCGCGTGGCTTTGATCGCGGTGCACTCGATGCAATCCGGGTGGTGCCCCGCACCTCGCGCTGCAGCCTCTGCCCGGGATAAATCCGGTAAGGATGTTTAAGATTATTGGCACGCGCAAGCTGTTTTGCATCGATCCGATGTTTCTTAGCCAGTCCGTACAGGGTGTCGCCGGGTCGCACAACGAGTACACCCGATGGCGTTGTAGTCGTAGCAGCGTCGCTTGCATCAACTTCAACAGTGTTGTTTGCTGTCCGTTTGACGATGACTGCGTGGACGCGGTCGCAATCGGGCGACCGTAAGCATCACGCGGCGCCCGGGTATGCAGTCGCTGGCCGGGACGTATCAGGCTGGTGTCACGCAGACTATTCCAGCGCGCAAGGTCATCGGGGTCGATTTCATAGCGCCATGCAATTGAATACAGGGTGTCACCCGATCTGACGGTATAGTCGTTTGGATCCCAGTCGAGGCTTTTCCCGGCGCAGGCGGTCAACGCAACCGCCAGCGCTACAATGCAGAGTATATTGAGCACCGACCGCTTCATCAGCCCCGGGTTTGCACGAAATAAATCACGACCAGCAACGCGACCGTCAACCAGCCCAGCCATTCGATATAGCGTCTGACCACCGGTTCGAGTTTGGGCCCTGCCCAGGCCATGAGCAATGCCACCAGGAAAAAATGCGCACTGCGCCCGACCAGCGATGCCAGCATGAACGGTGCAATCGCCATCGACAACGCGCCGGCAGTGATGGTGAATATCTTGAACGGAATCGGTGAGAACCCGGCGATGATCACGGCCCAGAAGCCCCACTCGGCAAACCACTGCTGCGCGGTCTGGTATTTTTCCCAGTAACCGGCGGATTCGATAATCGGCTCGACTGCGGCAATCGCATAATAGCCCAGCGCATAACCAAAGATGGCGCCCATCACCGACATCACGGTGGCAATCAGCGCGATGCGCACTGCACGATCGGGCCGCGCCACGGCCATCGGCGCCACCATCAACGCAGTTGGCAAGGGGAAAAAAATCGCTTCGAACAGGCTTACCCCGGCGAGGTAACGTTCGGCGTGTGGATGCGCTGCCCACCGCATGCACCGGTTATAGAGTCCGCTAAACAACATCAGCTCAGCGCACCGCTCCGTCCAGCAAGGGCACAAAGCGTACCGCATCGAGGGTTTTTTCTTCAAAACCGCTGCTGGTGCGAATAATCATTTTTAGCAACTGGTCACCGTGCACACTGCCGACCGGGATCACCATGCGTCCGCCCACGGCGAGCTGTTCCAGCAAAGACTCGGGTACCTGCTCGGGCGCAGCCGTCACCATGATGGCCGGATACGGTGCATGCTGCGGCCAGCCCCAGGAACCGTCACTGTGCTTGCTGTAGACATTGGTCAGTTTCATCGCGCGGTGACATTCTCGCGCGCGATCGAGCAGTGCACTGATGCGCTCGACGGTGTACACCTTGGGCACCAGCCGCGACAATATCGCCGCCTGGTAACCCGAACCCGTGCCCACTTCCAGCACCTTGTCGGGCACGCCGTCGGCCAGCAGGGCTTCGGTCATGCGCGCCACGATATACGGTTGCGAGATGGTCTGGCCGTGGCCGATCGGCAGCGCGGTGTCTTCATAGGCGCGGTGTGCCATGGCTTCGTCGATAAAAATATGGCGCGGCGTGGTGCGCATCACTTCGAGCACACGCTCGTTGCGAATGCCTTCGGCACGCAGACGCTCGATCAGGCGATCGCGCGTGCGCTGTGAGGTCATACCAATGCCCTGAATATTATGCTGCATATATAGTGTCTTGATTATTCCTGGCCCAGCCAGTCTCGCAGGGATTGCAGGCTATCATAGCGGGTCAGATCGATTTGCAAAGGCGTTACTGAAATATAATTGTTTTCCACGGCGTCAAAATCAGTGCCCTCGCCGGCGTCCTGTGCCGCGCCCGGCGGCCCGACCCAGTACATCATCTCACCGCGCGGGTCCGCCTGCTTGATCACGCCTTCAGACTTGTGGCGATTGCCCAGGCGGGTGGCGCGCAAACCGCGTAACTGGTTCAGCGGCACATCGGGCACATTCATGTTCAGTATATTATTTTGTGGCATCGGCCGGGTGGCGAGGCGACCAATGAAATCTGCCACCGCAACCGCAGCGGTTTCGAAATGCTCGGGGATGAACGAATTGGTCGACACCGCGATCGCGGGCAGGCCGAGAAAGCGGCCTTCCATCGCCGCCGCGACAGTGCCCGAATAGAGCACATCATCGCCCATATTGGCGCCGGCATTGATGCCCGACACCACCATGTCCGGCTCGACTTCGAGCAGGCCGGTGATCGCCAGGTGCACGCAGTCGGTGGGCGTGCCATTCACATAATAAAAGCCGTTGTCGGCCTGCTGTACCCGCAACGGCCGTTCCAGGGTGAGCGAATTACTCGCCCCGCTGCGATTGCGCTCGGGTGCGACCACGGAAATCGTGTGCTGCTGCGACAGGGTCTCGGCCAGGATGCGCAATCCGGGCGCAAGATAGCCATCATCGTTACTCAATAATATGTGCACAGCGGTTACAATCTACCCATGAACGCCAAACCCCAATCTTACATGATGTGACCGCGGGCGATGCAGAACGATTCGAAAGATGACGACCTCTCTGAGCAGAGCGCAGACCCCGGCGCAGACCCTGGCACAGACGATGACGACCTGTTCCGCAGGGAAATGTCCGGCGTCAAACCCTTAAAGCCCGCCCGGCGCCACCGCCCTATGCCACAGCGAAAACCCGTGCGTGTCAGGCGCTCTGCCGACGCCGCGGCCATCGCCGATGTGTTCTCGGACGCGCCGTTGACACAGGACTGTCCCGAACAACTCAGCTATGCCCGCAGCGGCGTGCAACCCGCCACGCTGAAAAAACTACGCCAGGGCAAACTGGACATCGAAGATGAAATCGACCTGCACGGCATGACCGTGGACAACGCGCGCAACTACCTGCGTGCGTTCCTGGGTGAATGCGAAGCCAGTGGTACGCGCGTCATCCGTATCGTGCACGGCAAGGGGTACCGCTCGCAGGGCGCGCCGGTGATCAAGGGCATGGTCAACCGCTGGCTGCGCGAGGTACCGATGGTGCTGGCATTTCACAGCGCAATACCGGCACAGGGTGGTACCGGTGCTGTGATTGTATTGCTTAAAAAATAAAAGATTATTGATAGAACGCAAAGACGCAAAGACGCAAAGAACGCAAAGAAAAAATTCAGTAGTTGTTAAAAGCAAGATCACAGACAAGCATGACGGGATCAATTTTGTAAGTTTTGCTGCTTGTTTTAACTAAAAAGGTTTTCTTTGCGTCCTTTGCGTCTTTGCGGTCCATCATTTCTTTTGCATTAAAATGTCTTCTAAGCGGAATCCTTGTTAGCTTCTACATGCACGCGTTTGTCGGCAATCATGGCGAGGAAGTTTTCTGCCAGCGCGGTGTAGATCGGTTTTTTGCAAATGAGTTTTGAAGTGCCCGATGCGAGTAATGACGTTGCCATCAATGCCAGTACCAGGTCCTGGTTGTGGGTCATTTCCATGACGATGATGAACGCGGTGATCGGGGTTTGTACGACGCCGGAGAAATAAGCCACCATCGCGATCACCACGATGGTCGATGCAAGCTCGACCGGAAAAAACATTGCAATGTCTCTGCCCAGGCCGGCGCCCGTGGCCAGCGAAGGCACAAAAATACCTGCGGGTATCCCGGACAGATAAGTGGCAATGGTCGTGATCATTTTATACACCGGGTACAGCACGCCGGGTTGCTGCAGACATTGCGCATTACCTGCACAGCTGACAATTTCCCGGGTTTCAATATAACCAGAGCCGAACGCGCTACCGCCACTGATAATCCCGGTGACCGCAATCACAATGCCACAGACAAATGTTATCGCCACCCAGTAGCTCTTCATATAGGGCGCCAGTCGATTACTGGCAGTGATCAGCACCTGGCTGAAACCACCGCCCAGCAGGCCACCGACAATGCCACACACCACCACGGCCACCGCGAGTAGAAGATAATCATGTCCCGGCGTGGTCACAATGGAATAGTCATAATTGCTATGATGAACAACGATTGCGGTCAAACCGGCGAGTATGATTGCCACCATGATCATGCTGATATTGCGCCGATCGAAAGAACGCCCCATTTCTTCGATGACAAACATGATGCCTGCCAGCGGCGTATTAAAAGCTGCAGCGATACCGGCGCCGCCGCCCGCCATGATTAACCCTCGTAGCAGGTATGTTTCCTTGATGAATGTATAGCGGCCCAGGCTGACCATGATCGCGGCGCCGATGTGAACCGTAGGCCCGACGCGACCGACCGATGCACCAAACAGCAGGCCAAGCACACATAGAAATAATTTACCGATTGCAATTTTTAAAGTCAGGTACCTGTTTCCGATAGCGGCGCCCGCGCCGGATAAAACAGCGAGTGTTTGAGGAATGCCGCTGCCTTCCGCTCCATTGAAAAAATGTCGCGTGATATAGGCCGTCAGCACCAGCCCTAACGGCGTAATAACCAGCGGCAGGTAAGGATTGATTTGAATGACCGAATGGAAAAACAGGTCGGCCGATTCAGCCATTTTTGCAAACACCGCCGCCACCAGCCCGACCAGGATGGCGCCGCCCCAGAAAATCAGCCGAGTGCGCCAGATAGCACGCTTGAAAAAACGGTGTCGATTACGACGAATATGACGGCGCATGGCTCAGATATCAGCTTTGAAAGGGTATCGGCATTCTAACCCAGCAATGGTGATTTCACACATATGTGAAAAATCTGGAAGCGAAACCGCAGAGGCGCAGAGAACGCGGAGAAAAGCTTCTATGATGTAAAAAATAATTGACCGCAAAGGCGCAAAGGACGCAAAAAAAACTTCAGTCATTGTTAAAAGCAAAATCTCAGACAAATATGACGGGATTGAATTCGTAAGTTTTACTGCTTGTTTTAACTATAAATGGTTTACTTTGCGTCCTTTGCGCCTTTGCGGTGAATATGTTTATTTACATTAATACGTAGTTTTCTCAGCGTTTTCTGCGGTATCGCTATAAGTATTTAATATCAATAAACCACTTTCACCTGGTCGTCATCGAACAGCGTGCGCAGACGTGT
>CAWKAL010000031.1:0-4666 GCA_963847575.1 uncultured Gammaproteobacteria bacterium | reverse complement strand
GGCTGGTATTTATACGGTGATGATAATGCAGAAATCAACGGCGAATCACTGGTCCATATACTCGACCATGTGCGCCTGGAAGACGGAAGCAGCTGGAAACCACTGCTGCAGCGCGTACTGTTTCGACAGGATCGCGTCATCACCCAGGCACAGCATGAAGCTGGCCGTGACCTGATGGTTGAAATCAGCCCACTGAGAATCATTGGCGATGTATTTGATGGTTTTATAGTCAATCTGTCGGACATCAGCATGCTGACCGCCAGTGAGCGCAAACGCAACGAAGTGCTTAACTTTATTTCTCACGACCTGCGCTCACCGCTGGCATCCATGATTGCCATGATCGAACTGGCAAAGAACAAAACCAGCATCGACGATATGCGCGCAATGCTGCAAGGCATGGAAAAAAACACCCATAAAACCCTGCACCTGGCCGAGCAGTTTCTGCAATTGTCTCGGGCCAATACCAGCGAAACAATCAAGTTCTACGATATCGATTTTAACAGCGTAGTACTGAATGCCATTGACCAGATCTGGGCGCTGTCAAATAAAGCGAAAATTACTATAACCCATGAGTTTGAAAGTGATGAATGCTGGACACATGCTGAACCCGACCTGCTGGAACGCGCTATTCACAACCTGTTATCAAATGCGATAAAACATAGCAAGCCTGGCGCAAGCGTTAACATCACCGTCAACCTTATTAACAAAGTAATCAGTTGCTGCGTGACTGACCAGGGTTCAGGCATATCCCAGGAAGATCTACCGCATTTATTCGAGTTATTCAGGCGAACCCACGGTGCCGGGGTTGAACAGAACCAGGGCATCGGCCTGGGCCTGGCGTTCGTCGAAGCCGTTGCCAGGCGCCACTCCGGGCACGTAGATGTCGAGAGCCGACTGGGTGAAGGCTCAAGTTTTTGCCTTAAAATACCCAAACAGGAACTGCTAGAACAAATCGAGTAAGCAACTCCAGGTATACAGCGCGCCCGTGCTGTGAACTTTATTTTTCAAGACCATCTTCAGCAGCGCTATCACACGCAGAATCTGCCGCACCTGAAACATGTCCAATTGTTATCGATTGTTAAATCTGCATGTGCGGCATTGCCTGATGCCACGGGGTTTTTTATAGTGGCATTCAAGTAAGACACTGTCAAAGCTCTTGCACAATACAGTGACGGATACAGGAGAATCAGATGGATTTCATTAGCGAATGTTTCGACAAACATAATCAAACATTCAGGAAAAAACTGAAAACCGCGGGTTACTCTGCTCAACAAATCACGCTGTTTTTGCCTGAAGTGGCAGCTGGCATGAAAGCCTCGGTACAAAAATCAGGAGCCGATGATTTAATAACAGGCCTGATGAAGGAGGGACCTGCCGAGCTTCTCAATGCGATCGACGTTGATGCGATGGCGACGAAACTGGGCATAAATCCCGGCCAGGTCATCATAGGCATTAATGCTATTACTCCCGCGCTGTCACAGGCATTCACGCAAAGCAGCAATGGCCTGGTGAGCGCAGCGGCCTCGCTGGCGTGGGACTCAACAAGTCACGGCTAAACCTGAAAGTAATAATAAACCAGTTTTATTTCATTAACATTAATCAATGGAGCACAGCAAATGTCCAGAAAGATCCAAGATGTAGAAGGTATCGGCCCAAAATATGCCGAGATCCTAAAACAGGGCGGCATTGACACCACCGCCAAACTTCTCGAAGCCGGTGCAGACAAGAAAGGCCGTAAAGCGCTTGCAGACAAGACCTCGATCAGCGAGACCAGCATACTCAAATGGGTCAACATGTGCGATTTGTTCCGCATCAAGGGTGTTGCCGGACAGTTTGCAGAGCTGCTCGAAGGCGCAGGCGTTGACACTGTCAAAGAACTGCGCAATCGCAACGCAGAAAATCTTGCAGAAAAAGTCGCCGAAGTGAACAAGGCGAAACGACTTTGCAAAGCTACACCAGGTGTTAAAACTGTCACCCGCTGGATAGACCAGGCAAGACTGCTGCCGCCGATGGTCACGTACTAACATGTAACCTGGCGAGAAGAAGCAAGTCGGTACCGAGAGCCGGCCAATATAAGGGATCTACAGGACAGTAGATCATCATCGCCCTGTTATTGATATTAAAGCCCGCCTGTGCGGGCTTTTTTTCGCTTCAATCCACCTGCATGAAATCAGGGCTATTAGATGAAACCAGCTGAGATATTCCGTATACACGAGGATAGAAACCCCGGGCGTCGGTGTTAGCACAGGGAGCGCGATTCAGAAGTGGAGTGAATGACAGAAATCAAACCGCGCATATTGATGACTTGTCGAGGCATTAACCTGATGCCTGATCTCGCAGCAGTTTGCTGCCTGATATCAATGCAATATGCAGTAGCTTAAAAATAAAAAAATCCAGCCTGGAGCGGCAGCGCATGAGCCAGCAACTTAAGAAATCAAGTTCACCCGGGCCAGTATTCGTAACACTAGACTATGTCCCTGTCATTTAGTGTAGTAGCAGGCAGCCCTGGTGAATCCAGACTGGGTAACACTATTATCCTGATGATCAGGATGTACTATGTCAGATCTTATACCGGCTTGCGTCTGCCTATAGTCACCAGGCCTGCGAGACCACCCATAAATAACCAGGTGGCCGCAGGCAAAGGTACGGTGGTTTACGATGTATATGCAGTAGCATGTGATATTGAACTGTAGTGAACAGACCTGTTCTTCCTGGCTTTGGCGCCAGATGCATCATGTTTCGAAAAGTTTTCCAGCTGGGCAATATTCCATACACCGGATGTCTCGCCCGCGGTCATATGGTAGACGCCAAAATTGCGCCCATACTTGATCACCAGCCAGTCAATTGAAGCTGCACCTGAATAGCGCCAGGTGCCCGAAGAAAAATCATCGCCATCGTCGCCGGACCGGGTGACAGTGATAGTCAGGTCATCGGCCGTCACAGACAGAACCGACGCATCATCCCGGGCTTCAACTTTCGCCAGTTGACTAACATGATCACCGGTGAGTAGCGAGATCGTTTCTGATTTGTCCTTGCTATATTTATTGTGTTCAAACACACCATAGGGAACCGTAGCGGCACTAGCCAGGTTGCTAATAGCCGCCATTGAGGCCGCTAACATTGTTGTGTATAAGATTTTAGTGTGCATTATTTCATCTGTATGGATGCAGTGTTTGTGAACCAGTTATTTAAGATTAAATACATCCTGGAGGTACGGCAGCAAGCACACAATACGCAAACCATAGAGTTAACAAAGATTTAACAATTGACAGGAAGCCCGAGGCATTCGGGCTAGCGCAATATTAAATCAAGGCAGCATTAACCTATTTTCCACTGATCACTTCATTCAGTGGCGTAAACTGGTCACCGCTCTTGATGTGCAACTTACCATCCAGGTAAACCAGGTTTTTCTGCTGTTCCGGGGTTAACAGCTTCCATTCTTTGAGCGTTTTCACATCAAATTCTTCAATGTCGTAGGCGTGATTCGGGGTGTTCACGGCATGACTTGATGCTGCACTACTACCCTGCTGTCTTGTAATAATGGCATCCTTGTAGCCTGCAGCATGCACCTGTTTAAGCGCATCAAGTGCTTCTATCCTGTTTTCATAAGGGCCCATGCGTTTGCGTATATAGCCCTGCTCAGTCGTTTCAGTGTAAAGCCTGCCGTATGCACTCAACTCCTGGAACTTCGCCAGGCTCGGAGACCTGGAGGCCTCCAGCTGTACTGCATACTGCCCGGCCATGGCCTGCCCTGTGACAAGTAGTAATAAGGTCAATCCCACGCAATACTGTTTCATTTAATAGCCCCGTCCTGTTTTATCTATGGAATATCTATTCAATCATAGATAGGAAAATCCATATACAGCCAGAGCCCTGCGATTGACAGATTTAACAAAGAGTTAACATTGTCGAATTTTCACACTGGTACTATTGCACCATCCAAATCCTACAAGAGGGGCGAAAAAATGAAAAAATTATTGTTAGTAACAGCCATATCTAGCATTGTTCTGATGTCAGGCTGTGCATCCACAGGCGATCAGAGTGGAAGCATGCAGAATGATTACGAGTCAGAGCTCAATGCGCGCAATAAAGAAATCGAAACACTAAAGCAACAGCTGGGCGAGCGCCAGAGTACAACGACTGCATCTGCCAGCATGGACTCGCAACAGGCCACGCATTCAAGTGCCTCTTTAGATAGCAGTGATCTACTACCACCGAATGCCAAAGCAGGCCAGTGTTTTGCGCGCGTCTATACACCACCGACCTATAGAACCGAAGCTGAAAACGTTTTGAAAGCAGACGGCTATGACGTAGTAGAAATCATACCCGCTGTCTATGGCACTGAAACCCAGACTGTCATGACTGAAGAAGCCACCGAAGTTGTTGAACTGGTCCCGGCTGTCTATGGCTGGAAAGAAGAACAGGTACTGGTCAGCCCTGAAATCACTGAACTTGCAGCGCGTCCCTGCCGAGTATGCAGTCGAAAAAGAACAGCTACTGGTTAAACCAGCACACTCCATCTGGAAAAAAGGCTCAGGCCCGATTACCAAGGTTGACCAGAGCACCGGCGAAATCATGTGCCTGGTAGAAGTACCCGCGGTATATGAAACAGTTAAAAAACGCGTACTGAAGACTCCTGAAACTACCAAGGAAGTTGTGGTAAAGG